>JALNZQ010000021.1 GCA_023229165.1 Methanothrix sp. | reverse complement strand
GAAGAATGCTCTTATGCGTGAGCTTGGAGCCATTTCTATGACAAAAGTCGGCAAAAAAAGGCCATCTGGGGGAGGTGAATAGATCGTCTCCTGATTTTGATTTACGTGGTTTTCCATGGGAAACCTGCCGGAAACAGAAGGCAGACATATTCAACGACAGAGAAATGATTATTTTTGCTTTAATTTTTATTATATTCGTTCACATAACAGGCATCGATTACCACGCAGTGTCATTTAAAACCAGTATTTCATTTTTCATCTTCAAATTTTTATATTATATAGCGGTTTACCTGGAAGGCGCGGGATTATATATTTTGATTATGACGGCATTCGCAGTGCATAAAATCGGAGCCTTGCCACTGCGCATTGATGCCTTGTATTCGGACTATCATGCTATCGGGCTGCTCTACTCGAAGTTCACAATCTGCGCAGCCTGCGTCTACGTTATATGGGGCTTTTTTCATATCATCGTACCCCCTCAGTTTTCATCCTTGCAGATGATATTGTGGTTTGTAAGCTTTGCGTTCTTGCTTTTTGCCTACTTCATCCTGCCCCAGTATAGCATACATAAGATGATGAGATCGACTAAAAAAGGAAAATTTGAACGGCTCTCATCTCAACTGAGGGCAGCTATGGATGGATCGTTCGAGGTTCCAACTGACCGGAATCTATCCCACTTAAAGGACATTTTTATTGTTCAAGATAAATTAAATCAAATGTGTGAATGGCCATTCGGCACCTGTGAGTTATTATATATAACATTAATTATTATTATTCCCTTTGTCATTGTCTTATTAGAGATCGCGTTAGGGATTATAAAATAAATCTAATTAAGAAAAGCACGCTCTAAGGTTCTTTTAAGATCCTCGATATTGATCGGCTTGCATAGATAATCGTCCATGCCCGCCTCAAGACATTTTTCCCTATCGCCTGCAATGGCGTGTGCCGTCAGAGCCACTATTTTGGGACCGCCTGATGGCCATCGCCTGCGTATCTCTCTGGTGGCCTGCAGGCCGTCCATCTCAGGCATCTGCACGTCCATCAGGATCAGGTCGTAGGATTTGCTCTCCAGTGCCAAGAGAACCTCGAGGCCGTTGGCCACTTTATCGGCGTTATATCCCAGTTTTTTAAGCATGAGAATGGCCATCCTTTGGTTGACTGCGTTGTCCTCGGCCAGGAGAATGGATAGTTCCCTGCTTTGCTTCGGCGGATCTCGGGGCGTGACGATTGGCAATACTTTATTGACAGGAATGGTGGATCTTTTGGCCACGATGGTGAAGCTAAATGTGCTTCCCTTGCCTTCCACACTATCGACCCAGATCCTTCCACCCATGAGTCCCACCAGCCTCTTGCTTATAGCCAGCCCAAGGCCGGTTCCGCCATATTTCCGGGAGGTTGATGCATCGGCCTGCGAGAATGGCTGAAAAAGCCGGCTCTTAGTTTCTTGAGATATGCCAATCCCGGTATCTCTTACTGAAAACTGTATCTCGTAGTCATCATCAACGAGTCTGGATGCCTTTGCCCTGACCTCTATCTCGCCTTCTTTTGTAAACTTCACGGCGTTGGAGAGCAGGTTGACAAGAACCTGGCGAACCCTTGATTCGTCACCGGCAATTGTCTCTGGGATTTCGCCTTCTGCGGTATAATGCAGCCTCAAGCCTTTCTGCAAAGCAAGTGTCGAGATAAGGTTTAGTGCTTCCTCTATGCAAGAACCGAGCTTAAATGGACGGCACTCCATATCGATCTTCCCCCTATCAATCCGAGAGAAGTCAAGAATGTCGTTTATGATGGTGAGCAGGGCCTGGCCGCTATTTTTAATGGTTTCGAGATACTCCTTTTGCTCTGAATTAAGGTCGGTCTCCAAAATGATGCTGGTCATTCCTATGACTGCATTCATAGGTGTTCGTATCTCATGGCTCATATTTGCCAGAAACTCGGATTTTACCCTTGCCGCAGCCTCTGCAGCGTCTTTGGCCCTCATCAGGTCCTCTTCGATATGCTTTCTTTCGGTTATATCCAGAGCAGTTCCTACAACGGCCTGCCTGGATTCATAAGAAGTCATCGATCCAAAGACCTGGATATAAACTGAATCTCCATTCTTGGTGGTCCCCATTATCTCATAGTAAAGTGGCCCATTCTCGCCGACAATTTTATTTTGAATGCTAATTGCAATTTTTTCCAAATCATCTTCAGTTGCTAAGTCTTTAGGTCCCATTTTAAAGATCATTTCTTCGACGTTATATCCAAACATCTCTGCAAACCTGGGGTTGACGTATTTAAACTTCCAGTCCTGGACGATATACACTCCCACAGGAGACTCTTCTGCCAGTACCCGAAACTTGTTCTCGGATTCTTTTAAAGCCAGCTCGGTTCGTTTGCGCTCAGTGATATCCAGAAAGATTCCCCTGAGACCCACAGTTTTACCTTCTTTAACTATGGGTATCGAATAGGCAATAGCCGGAAATGTGCTGCCATCCTTCTTTTTCAGCCGGTGTTCTCTTGCCTGTGCATTTCCCTGCATTGTCAGGTTGACGTCATCGCTCATCTTCTCTCTATCATCCTCAGCAACAATCTGGAGTATGTGCAAGCCCGCTGCGAGGTCATCGTGAGCATATCCAAGTACCTGGCAGCCAAAACGGTTGATAAATACCAAATTGCCCAGAGCGTCCAGCTCAAATGTAGTCTGCGGCAACTGATGGGAAAGCTCCCGGTATTTTTGCTCGCTCTCTCTTAGCTCTTTATCTGTTCCGGATCGCTGTCGGATGTTCAGAGCCGAGATGGTGACAAGCCCCAGGACTATGGAGAGAAGCATGGTAGCTAGCGCCAGGATAAGAGAATTATATCTCTCATAAATGGAAGGCCTAAGATCGATCACCTCGCTTCCCAGTTGCAGGGATGACTCGGATATGCCGAAAAGCTCCAATTGCTCCCGATCAAATTGCAGTATCGCTGAAAGATTTTGCATTATAGGCGTTTTGTCTCCATTCAAGACCTTGGCAGCAAGAACGGCTGCATTCTCCCCTAAAACTCGCCCGGATGCCAGTTTGCCGCCCACAATGCCATGTCCCAATTGAAAATCCCAGAGGCCGTAGACCGCCACCCGGCTATGAGAGCCGATCATAGCGGTGGCCTCGCTGGAGTTTATTGTTGCGTCACTTTCATCGTAGTTAAAAAGCCCGGAGAGAACAAGGCTGTTATTGTCGAGAGCCTCCACTGAAAAAAGCAACTGGCTCGTATTGCCATCCTGCGGAATCTGCCGAACCGACAAGCTCAAATTATCCTTTAGAGAAGGGCTTAATTCGTCCAACCCATCTCGCAACGCATCCCCTATCTCGGTGTCATCCAGCACCACAAGAATATGTTCAGTATGCGGATGAAGCTGCAGCATTGCCTGCAGCGTGCCGGCGATATCGGTCTTTTGGAGGGTGCCGGTGATATTCGTCTGGTGAAGGTCCATCGCATTGGTATCGATTTTCGTCCCGGCAAAGATGATAAATGCTTCTGGAAAGAGCTCTTCTCGGTTTTCAAGGGCAAAGTCCATAGCAGGGCTGTCGAAAACAACGACCTGATCGAGCTTTTTTCCCGAATATTTATAGCGATAAAGATCGAGAAGCTGTCTCTGGTATTCCTTTTCTGGATATTGCATGCAGTCCATGTACTCGATTGCGGGATCAGGGGCGCCTGGAAATTCTCTGTGATATTCCTGCAAGAAACCCCGCATCTCATCATGCACCCAGGGATGGTCTTCTGAGTAGGAGTTCAGGATAAGAATCTGGGGCCGGCCATATTCGGCTTGCGCTGATATCGTGCCAAGATCCGCTAGGATCAGCAGGCATATGGCTAAGCAAAGGCCTGCGGAAAGGCCTAGGTGCTCTTTGCAGGGCGGCATATATTGCAGTCTCCAAATTCCAGCCGTGTGTATGTAGCGATCGCGATTTCTCATCTCGGCCAGAAGACAAAAGGCCCTTAAATCAAATGGGTCCAACTATAAAAGACCCTCTTAATGAGACGGGATGTCAGAATCAACAACTACAATGGACGGCCAGCATCTTGACGCAGCAAAAAATAATAATACCAGTATGTCCGCATTATGCATGGTGATCTTTTCTTGAGCATGTGTGAATCGAAAACCATCTGGTGGGACGACGGCCTGTGGCTGATCGATCAGACCCATCTTCCCTCCGAGCTTTTGCCCCTCCACATAAAAAGCGTCCGGCAGCTCATCGAAGCTATCAAAACCCTGCGTGTGCGCGGCGCTCCTGCTCTGGGGGCCGCCGGAGGCTATGGGGTAGCGCTGGCAGCAGAGCTCTCCCGGACTTCCAATGCACAGGAGTTGATGGCCGAGCTGGAGAATGCCGCAGATATGATCAAGGGCTCGCGCCCCACTGCCGTCAACCTCTCCTGGGGCGTGGACAGAGCGATGCGGGCGGCGGCCCTTCAGGAATCGGCAGAAGAGATTCGTATCGCGGCTCTTTGTGAGGCGGAGGAGATCGCCCTGGAAGATATCCGCATCAACAAGCTCCTTGGCAAGAACGGGGCCAAGCTATTGGATGACGGAGACCATGTCATGACCCACTGCAATGCCGGAAGGCTGGCCTGCGTGGGCTGGGGGACGGCTTTAGGCGTCGTTCGATCCGCAGTTGCCGCAGGCAAGCACATTCATGTCTACGCCTGCGAGACCAGGCCTTTGCACCAGGGCTCACGCCTGACCGCCTGGGAGCTGACCCAGGACGAAATACCGGTAACGCTCATCTGCGAGGGCATGTCCGGCAGCCTGATGAGGAAGGGCAAAATCGACAAGGTCATCGTGGGTGCCGATCGCATCACCAGGGATGCCGTCTTCAACAAGATCGGCACCTACAGCCATGCTGTTTTGGCCAGATATCATAAAATCCCCTTCTACGTGGCAGCGCCGCTTTCCACCTTCGACCGCCTGCACAAAGAAGAGGACATTGTCGTGGAGGAGCGCGATGCTGAGGAGATCTGCAGCATGAACGGAAAACGCCTCGCGCCCCAGGGCATTGAAGTCTACAATCCGGCCTTCGATGCTACGCCCCTGGAGCTTGTAACCGGCCTGATCACGGAGAAGGGCGTCTTCCGGCCGCCGCTCATGCCGCCGATCTGAAAAGGATTTAAAGAGGGCGAATCAAAATGCTTCTTATGAATCCTGATCTGGCCGTCATCGGTGGTCTGGGCTTCGCCCTGGAAGGGCTGAATGACGAGGTGGAGACGCCCTATGGTAAAGTTCCCATCGTCCGCAGCCGGATGAAGGGACAAAAGGTTGTCTTCATCTCTCGCCATGGCGACAATCACCGTCCCCCTCACAAAGTCAACTACCGGGCCATCATCTCCGCCGCCAAGATATCGGGCGTCGGCGCGATCATCTCCACCAACACCGTGGGCAGCATGGCCGGGCACCCCCTGGGCAGCATCTTTTTGCCGAGCGACTTTGTGGAGTTCACCAAATGCCGGCCCAATACCTTCTTTGAAGAAAAGGCCGTTCACGTGGATATGAGCCGGCCATATTGCCCAATGCTTCGCTACTCTTTGGCCGAAGCGGCCCGCTCGCTGGGCCAAGAGATCGCCGAGGGAGTCTATGTCTGCGCCGAGGGCCCGCATCTGGAGTCGCCCGCCCAGATCAGGATGATGCGCCAGTTCGGGGATGTGGTGGGCATGACCGGCTATCCCGAGGTAGCTTTAGCCAGAGAGGCGGCGCTTTGCTATGCGTCGCTGTGCATAGTCACCAATCCCGCCGCGGGGATGGCCGGCGGAAGCGATCTGGCCATCTCAGAGATCGCCGATATTATGAAAAAGTCGGAGGAAATTGTTGGGGAGATAATCTATCTGGCCGCGCAAAAAATTCCTGACCAGAGGTCATGCTGCTGCAAAGATGCACTCATTAGTGCAGCGCTTTAGGACATTGCCGATTGTCTCAAAGAGGCGTCATCAATAGATTTATTTATTAATTCATGCAGTCAGCTTTTATCTATGTATTCGAAACGAATTGCCGGATTGCTTTCCTTCGTCGGAGCCTCTCAATTCCTCATCTTCATGCTCATCTGTGAGGCGCTTTATCCCGGCTACAGCATCTCTAAAAATATGATAAGCGATCTTGGTATCGGCTCCACGGCGGGATTATTCAACAGCTCCATCATCCTCCTGGGCCTGTTGATCATTCTCTCTGCAATTTCATTTCATTCCTTTCATAAAAATAAGATATTCACGATTCTATTGATCTTAACCGGCATGGGTGCGATGGGCGTCGGCCTTTTCCCCGAAAATATGAGACCTTACCACGAGATCTTCGCCGGCATTACTTTTGTATTTGGCGGATTATCTGAAATCTTATCCTTTGCCCTGATAAGATTTCCCATGTCCATCGCGGTTATCTTTCTGGGAGGGCTGACTTTAGTTTCCCTGACACTGTTTGTGCTTGGGATCCACCTGGAACTGGGCCCGGGCGGCATGGAGAGGATGATCGTCTATCCGGTGATCCTCTGGGGTGCGAGTTTTGGAGGATATCTGATGGCCTCGGAAAGAAGCTAAGAATGCCCGAACTTCCTGAGGTGGAGATGGCTCGCAGGTACCTGGAGGCCACATCGCTGCACCAGACCATTCGGGCGGCAGAGGTCAAAGACGAGCGCATTCTGGCTGGGGTATCGACGAGGGAGTTGGAGATGGCCCTGGCCGGCAAGCAGTTTGAATGCGCTATCCGTCACGGCAAGAGGCTCTTTTTGAAGTTGCACGATTCTCTCTGGCTGGTGCTTCATCTGGGCCTCACAGGAAGGCTGATCTATCTGGAAAACGGGGCAAAGGAGCCTCATCACACCCGCCTGCTTATCTCCTTCGAAAAAGACCATAACCTGGCCTTCGATGATCCCAGGATCTTTGGCGAGGTGGGCCTCACGAAAAGCCCCCAGGACTTCCTGGAGGAGCGAAAGATCGGACCGGATGCCTTGCAGCTCGATCCGAATGGCTTTCTAAAGATCATGGACGGCAGAAAAAGCCTGGTCAAACCTGCGCTGCTCAATCAGAGACTTATCGCGGGCCTGGGCAATCTCTATGCAGATGAGGCTCTCTTTCAGGCGGGCATCTGTCCGAGGGCCCGCGGCCTGACAATTGAGCAGCTCACAATCCTCTTCTCATCCATTCAGGAGGTGTTGAAGACGGCTCTTGCCACTCATGCCGATCTGGAAGAGCTGCCCGATTCCTATCTCCTGCCCCATCGCCGTTCAGGAGGAAGATGCCCGCAAGATGGCGCTCTTCTCAGCCGGGATAAGATCGGCGGGAGGACCAGCTACTTTTGCCCGGAGCATCAGAAATTGGAAAAAAGTTAAGGATAAATAGTACGAAACACGTAATAGTGCCGTCCAGCGGCCTTGCAGAAATCAGGGCTGCCGGCGGGGAGGGTTAGAGATGAAAGAAGGAGGAGAAGTTATCTCTGATGTGATAGATCGGTCGGTGCTGGCCAGCCTTCGAGAGCTGCAAGATGAGGGTGATCCCGATATCGTCGCCGAGGTGGGTGGTCTTTTCATCAAGCATTCGCCTGAGAAGGTAAATGCCATTATGCAGTCTGTGGAAAACGGGGACGCCAGGGGGCTGCATATGGCTGCTCACAGCCTGAAGTCGAGCAGCGCTTATGTCGGAGCGATGCGTCTTTCGGCCTTGGCCAAGGAACTGGAGCTGATGGGGCGATCCAATTCGTTGGAGGGGTCAAGAGAGTTGGCGCAAAAGCTGAAAACTGAATTTATGCTGGTCATGGCAGCTCTCGACGTGGAGATCAATGAGCAAGGCAAAGGCCGTTTGTGATCGCGTTTATGCCGTGGGAGGATCGGACCTATCCGCGCCCGAAGACGCTTTCGTTTATCTGGTAGATGCAGGGTCCGAGCTGGTGCTGATCGATTCCGGAGTGGGCTATGGGATGAGAAGAATCGAGGAGAATATCCGGTCGCTGGGCTTTGAGCCAGCCAGCGTCTGGAACATAGTTGCCACCCACTGCCATATCGATCATATCGGGGGCCTTTTCACCTGGAAGGAGCGCTACGGTTCTAAGATAATTGCCCACGAAGAGGACCGGGCGGGAATTGAGGGCGAGAACAACGCTCTTACTGCGGCCAGCATGTACGGTGTGGACTACAAACCAGTCAAGGTGGACACTCTCCTCAAGGGCCAGGCGGAAAAGCATACCTACGGTGATTTGGAGCTCAATTTCCTGCACACGCCTGGGCACACGCCCGGCAGCATCTGCGTTTACATCGATACTAAGGATGGGCGGGTCTTATTCGGACAGGACATTCACGGGCCGTTCTCGCCTGCCTGGGGATCGGATCTAAAGAAGTGGCGCGTTTCCATGCAAAAGCTGCTGGATTTGCGGGCGGATGTGCTCTGCGAGGGGCATGCGGGCATTTACCGTGGCGAGAAGATCAGGAATTACATAGAGTCGTATTTAAAGCGATACAAATGAATTGGTACTGATCGCAGGTGCAATATTTTTTTCCGAGGGTCCAAAATCATCTACATTTTATCTGGACCAAGCTCATGAGCGGATATTTCTTTTCTGCGTCGTACTCCAGTTTGGCAACGACCTTCTCGCCCTCATAATCTATCTGCACCTCGGCAGTTATCATGCGCCCCTCCAGCTCGCCGTATCCAAAGAAGTTTTCATTCAACATCTGCCGGTTTATGCTGACGCGAACCTCTTTCACGTAAGGCTGCAAAGAGATGCTCTTTTGCATGGCCTCTTCCAGGCCGGCTGACGTCTTGAGGCTCACCGGCGCTCCTACGAACTGATGGTAGAGCGCTCCCAGCTTGATGCCCGCTTCAAAAGCGGCTATTTCCCTTTTCGTAGGCGTGTGATCACCACCGGACTCGTCAGATAGAGGGTGATAAGCGCTATGACCACAAGAGTCGCATAAAAAATGTCATGCATATCTTGCTGCCAGAAGAGGATCAATCCTACCACCAGAAAGATCCCGCCAAGAATTGTCATGACGCGAAGATCTCTGATCTTGGGATACGGGACGCTGCTCACCATGAGCAGCGCCAAAAACAACATGAGGACAACCGTGAGTGTCGGCCTGCCCAAAAGAACGCTAGCAGAAAGAGCTATGCCGGCGGCGGGAATGGGAAGCCCCTCAAAGGACGAATCGCCTTTGCCGGAGACGACATTGAATCTGGCCAGGCGCAGCGTCCCGCAGAGCAGGAAGAAGATGCCCACTGGCCAAATATGGAGCGGAAGATGAAAGGCGGTGATGGCAAGAAAAACAGGCGCTGCGCCAAATGAGATCAGGTCCGCTAAAGAGTCCAGGTTGGCTCCCAGGGGACTTCCGCCCACTTTTCTCGCCAAAAACCCATCCAGGCCATCGGCCATTGCTGCCAGGAGTATGAACACCACGGCATACTGAGGGACATCGCCACCCCAGGCTCTGCCCGCGGCGAGAAGCGCCAGAAATCCGAAAACTACATTTAAGAGCGTGAATAAGTCGGGCAGCCGAATAACCCTGAAGACATTCATGAACTCCTCACTGCAACCACCGTCTCTCCAGCCCGGACCTTATCGCCCATATTTACCAGTAGACTGTAGCCGATGGGAATGCTGACTTCTACCCTCGAGCCGAAGCGGATCATGCCGATTCTTTCTCCTCGCGACACCTGATCTCCGGGACGAACGTAGCAGACGATCTCCCGGACAAGAGTTCCCGTTATCTGGCGCAGCTCCATGTCTCCGTCATCGGTATCTATTTGCATCCTGTTCTGCTGATTCTTGCATGCCCGTCCCATAAAAGCCGGCAGGTGAGTGCCTTTCCTGTATTCGATATTGCGTACAAAGCCATCCAGTGGAGCCCGGTTAACATGCACATTGGAAGGACTCATAAAGATGGTGATTCTGTCTGGCGTGGCCTGGATGATTTTTCCATCGGCAGGCGAAAGCATGCCATCTCCTCCAGGAAGACGATCCGGGTCCCGGTGAAAGAAGATCATGAAAACAAAGCCTGCCAATGCCACGGCTGACAGTAGCCAAATTCCTGCCGCGGCCAGCCCAGCAGTAAGAAAAATGGGCACCGATACCCATACGGTAGAATTTCTTGCCAGCTTCATGTTGCATCTCCACGTCTCGGTTTGATCTCTGCGGCAAGCTCATCAATGATTGATAAAAGCTCCGGCAAGAGCATGAATACCAGGTAAGATATGGCCAGGAGCGCTATTGTCGATCCTATCTTGGCAATGACATTATGGGCGATATCGAAGCTGCCTTCTCCAAACCAGCTCCACCCATAGGCCATGAGTACAAATCCGTTTCTCACAATGTTCAAGAGATATATGGAGAATGTGGATGCCACCAGCGCCGCCAGCCTGCGGCCGAAGGGTGCTTGCACCGATAAAATCACTCCGGCAAAAAGGGCAATGCTCTCAATGGCCGTGCAGGCCAGGATGATCTGCACCGATCGACCGTTGAGGCTCATTATGTTCCAGCTCTCCATGATCACGGGTACGGATAGGAATTGCAGCGTCTTTGCGGTTACAAGGGTGGTAAATCCAATCAGCCCGACCTGAAGAGCCTGTATTTCGGCAAAAGGAAAATAGATGATTCCACAGGCGGCAGCTGCATAGCTCGCCCAATAGCATGCCTTTGATGAAAAGCCCCTGCTCATCACAATCCAGGCCATGTAGAAGCTCAAGAGGCCTGCCGCCAAAAAGAGAGCCACATTGAAGTAGTCCTCTATGGCCAGATAATGCTCAATCTGACCGAGCCAGAAGAAGGCAAAGAGGGCCCATCCCGGAACTGCGATACGGCTGATTCTGGTCAGAGCGGATGCTAAGAGTAGAACCAAGCTAATCCAGAGCAGATAGGAAACCAGCCATCCCAGCATCATCAATCCTAGAAGTACCACAGGTTTATTTAGCATTATCTACTTACACCCCTATGTTGTAATTTTAGAGTAGGGCCCGGGGATACACCGTTAGACAGGTTTGGTTGAATATGAATCGGAATATTTTAATTCTTATTTCTGCGATATGCTTAATTTTGACAGTTTTGTCCTCTGCACAGGCTGCAAAGCTTCCTTCTACTGCCGACCAGAAGATCGATCTGCAGCTTTCAGAGCTGCTCGCTACGCAAGAGGATGGACAGATCCTTGCGGAAAAGATCCCTGTTATTGTGATGCTTAAAGCAAATGCTTCTTCTTCCAATCCAGACCGTCTTATCTCAGAAGATCTCATTTCTAACGACCTCACTGTTAGGTACAGGTATAGTCTCATACCCGGTCTAGCTGGAGAGGCCACGGCCATTGCCATAAAAAAGATTGCAGAAAGCGACCGGGTATCGGGAATTTATTTTGACGGCAGAACACAAATATCCTCATCCGAATCTTCACCCGACGATAGCTCATCCCTACAAGAATCCGTCTCGCAGGAGGGATATAAATCTCCTGCCCAAATTATAAAAGCAGATAAGCTTTGGGAAAAGGGCATCGACGGCAAGGGAATAACCGTGGCTGTAATTGATTCAGGAATAGATAAAAATCACCCTGACCTGATAGGAAAGGTAGTAGCCGAGAAGAATTTCCTGGCGGATGAGATCACGGCTGAAGATCTGCTGGGACACGGAACAATGGTAGCAGGAATCATTGCCGGTTCGGGTGCGGCCTCCAATGGAAGGTATAAGGGAATTGCACCTGGGGCAAAGTTGATCAGTGTCAAAGTAATCGATGGCAACGGGGACGGCAAAGTATCGGACATCATCGCGGGAATTGAGTGGGCCGTTTACAATGGGGCAGATGTCCTCAGCCTCAGCCTGGGCGGCATAAATCTGGGCGAGACCAATCCGCCCATAACCATGGCTGCGGACAATGCCGCAAGTGCCGGAGTCGCGGTCTCTGTAGCGGCAGGCAACCGCAACAGCAGCGAAACAGGAGGCCAGGTGTCAGGAACCTCCAGCAGCCAGGTTGGCCAGGGCAGGACTGCTGTCGATTTATCCCAGACCGACGGGGCCAATAAAGATGTGTATTATCTCCTCGTTCCAATCGTCCTGGCGTTGCCACCAGGCTTGATCGACTCCCCGGGAGATGGTGTAAAGGTCATCACTGTGGGAGCCACGGATAGCAGCGGCCACATCGCCAGCTTTTCCGGTTCAGGGCCCACCAGAGACGATCGGATCAAGCCCGACGTTGTGGCACCGGGCGTTGATATAATCTCTATTGTGCCCGTCGGTGTGAAAAGGCCGAAATCCGTCGATATTTATTATTCCCGCGAGTCGGGCACCAGTCTTTCCGCACCAGTGGCGGCAGGCCTGTCTGCACTGCTCTTGCAGGCGAACGGCAACCTCACCGCTGCAGGTGTCAAGGCAGCCATGACCAGGGGAGCTACAAAACTGAATAGCACTCTTGGCGAAAGCTACGAAGAGTACTATCAGGGTGCAGGAATGCTGGATGCTCTTTCTTCCTATGAGCTGCTGGAGAATAATAGTAATATCTGCGGAGTGATTCCGGATCGCTGGACGGCAGGTCGCTGGGCATACCTGCCCGCTGGAAAAGGAGTATATGTAGGGCTGGATACGGGCGCAGACAGGCCGCAAAAGAAGATATATGCTCTGGCTCCAGGCGATGAAGACTGGAATTTGCGCTTTGTGTTCTTTTGCGATCAGGAGATAAAAAACCTTAAAACGTCCGTGCAGGGAGAGGTATCCAATTGGGTAAGCCTGCAGACCTTGCCGGAAACGATTCTGGCCAACGATCAGAAGGTCTTTGCAGCATCGATAAAGGTGCCGCAGGACGCACTTCCAGGGCTTTATAACGGCACTATTGAGATCGCAAAAGAAAATGAGAATCTTCTCCAGATTCCCATCAGCGTGAATGTAGCCATGCCTTTGAATATCTCCAACGGAGTTGGCAATAAGACGGGATCGCTTAGAGGAAACGAATGGCATTACTACTATCTGGAGATGATGCCCGGAACCACTGAGTTTGAAGCATCTCTAAAGTGGCAGCAGGACACCAGCCTCGATCTATTCCTGCTCTCCCCCACCAGCGAGTATTACACAGGTGAGAAGGTAGGCCGCCAAAAGATAAAGAAGATACAGGGCCCGTCTTCTGGAAAATGGATTATTGCGGTGCATAGTGAAAATGCAACGCATCCGGCCAACTACACATTGCAGGTAGAACGATCTCAGTTGGAGACATCTCCCATCCGCTGGAATTTGGAGTCTGCATCTGCCGGCACGAGCACCAAAACACAGTTTGCACTGAGGAACCTCGGTCTTTCTCTGCAAAACCTCAGCTACACTGGTATGATCGAGAACACCACTGTTCGGGAGTTTGAGGGCCATGTGGGATATAAAGAAACATGGAATAAAACCATAAATGTCACAGAGAGTACAAAGAAGATCTCGGCAGAGTTAAGCTCTGTGGATGGTAGCAACGATAGCGAGGTTGCGCTGGTCTTCGAGAATCCTGAGGGCATTGCCAGTGAGGAGAACGCGGCATTAGGAACGGGTGATATCGGACCATTGGAAATCGCTAATCCAGAAGTCGGCAACTGGACGCTGAAGGTTTACGGATACAATGTTCCTGAGACTGGTGTGGCCTTCAAAGTCAGTGTCAAGGAATATGCCGAAGGAGAGTGGACCTGGATCACGACCAAAGGCCCGGAGCGATTAGAGAGCGATACTAATGGGACGGTGCAGGCAAATCTCACCATACCTAAGGGCACATCGCTTTCCAGGCTGGACGGATACATCAAGATCTCTTCGGACAGCCACACCTTTGAGATTCCGGTGAGTGTGACCATAGCCGGCACAAGGCTGGAAGGCTTGACGAGTGAAGAGGTTACGGATCGCGACAACGACAGTCTCTTTGACGTGCTTACATTGGGCTTTGGCCTGAACATCACAGCACCCGGAGAGTTCAGGCTAAGCGGAGTGCTGGCTGACTGTCGCGGCAGCAGGATAGAGGCAATAGATAGCAGCTTTGCCATGAACAAGAGCGGAAGCATATTGGTCAATGTGAGCGGCACCGATATCTGGAGAAATGGCAAGTGCGGGCCGATGACGATTCAGAATCTGATACTTTACGATAAGAGTGGAAGCTACATCGATCGATTCGACAAAGAGATCAAAATAAACCGGGAGCCAAAAGAGTTCCAGCCGCCTGCTGCCTATCTCACCGGCGAGTACCTAAACCGGACGACTCCCGCCTCCATCGCCATCGGAGTAAATGTGACTGTCATCAAGCCCGGCAAATTTGTGCTGCAGGGCATCATTGTGGATGATGCCGGCGACGAAGTGGGAGAAGAGAACGTAGAGGGCGATCTGTCCGCAGGCAATGCCACAATGCTGCTGCAGTTTGATCCCACATGGTTGATGAGGCAGGGGGAGGTCTCAGCGGTGCATCTGGTGGATCTGGTCCTGAGCCTTGAGGGAAAGGTGCTGGAGAGAATTGATGACGCCTGGAGTTCGCAGGATATGGACCCGCAGGCATTCGAGGCCGGGACGGTGGCAAAGAGCAGTGTTTCCGGAATTCCTGTGGTCAAGCTGGGCGGGGCCGACGGAGTGCGGCTGGATAAGGGCACGGCGGTCATTTCCTGAAATCCGCCTTTTTACATTTTTTGCTTAGAAGAAAATCAGTGCGCATTCCAGAAATGTTTTGAGCATAAAAAGATGGCCGATCGATGCATCTCATCGCCATTTGTTCATTATTTCGGTCTTGTTCGCCTCATCTGTTGCCGATGAGATATCTATCACGTCCTGTATTTGACTCAGGACAATACCCATAATGTCGTATAGTTTTACCTCGCTCAATTCGTTGCCCTTTTCAAGATCATCCAGAGCATCTTGCAAAATAGCTATCGAATGCTCAATTAGATCCGCTTGGTACTTGATCGTATCATTACTCATTATATAATCCTTCTTAAGAAGCACTTTTCCTATGTTTAGAAACTGAAAATATGGCTAAAGCAACCCCATGTTCTCCAGCTGCATCCGCACGATGCGCACGCCTTCATCGCAGTCCTCCGTTATTTTGCCGCCCGTGACAACCAGCTTGCCGGAGCTGAAAATGAGCACTACCACTTTGGGCACCTTGATCCTGTAGACCAGTCCGGGAAACTGCTCAGGCTCGTACTCAATGTTTTCCAGGCCCAGGCCGAGAGCAATGGCGTTTAGGTTCAGGTCTGTTTTCAAGTCAGCAGAGGCCACAATGTTCTGAACTATTATCTCGGGCTCTGGATAGATCTTCTCGATCCCCATGGACTTGAGCGTCTTAGCCATATTGGTTATAGCCGTGTGAACATCCTCAACGTTCTTTGCTCCGGTGCATACCAATTTGCCAGAAGTGAATATGAGAAAAGCTGCTTTTGGGGCTTTGGTTCTGTAGACGAGGCCAGGAAACTTTTCCTTGTTGTACTCGGCACCCTCCAGCTCGGCCTCGATCTTATACAAATCGAATTCATCTGCCAGCTTGGTGGATGCCACCATGTTCTCTACATTTATTGTGGACCCCATACACAAACATAGGCCTCGGCCCGTATTAAAATGTTGTCGTAGCAACTGTTGTTGCAGCAACGTTATGCTTTATGAGAAAAGCAGGGCTAAAGGCAGGTTTCGCTGATCAGGCTATCCAGGTATTTGGCGCGCAGAATCAGAGCGTTTGAGCCGGAAAGTATCTCTTATAACGTAGAACGTTGCTCAGGCAACAGTTGCTCCGACAACCTTTAATACAGGCCGATGCTTAAAGCGAAAAGAGGAGGAGCTAGATATGAGGCAGGATGGTATACCATTGGGTGGGCTCATCGATATAATCCATCGAAATCATATAATCTATCTCAACGCAGAGTCGAAAAAGTTTGGCATCACAGCTACTGGATTTGTGATCATGATGTACCTTTCCCAAAACCAAAATGTGATACAAGATTATGTAGCACGTTGCTTTCACATCAACAAATCCGCAATTGCCAGAGCCGTCCAAAAGCTCGAAAATGCTGGTTTTGTTCACCGTATTGTCGAACCCAGCAACCGACGAGCCAGCCATCTCTTTCTTACGGAAAAAGGAGCCGAAATTATCCTGGAGATGGCACGAATCGAGAAGCTCTGGGAAGATACGGCTCTTGCCGGCGCTTCAGAGGAAAAGCGATCTCAGGTTTATTTACTACTTGGCGGGATGGTTCAAAGCAGTCTCATAATTGCCGGAAAATACGGTGAGGAATAAAATGAACGGAAACGAAACACCCAGCCTAGAATGCAATGAACGAATTCAAAACGAGCCCCGCAGACAAAAATATCTGGGAGATATGGGGCTTATCGCGCTTATAACATTTCTCAGCGCTTTTGTTCCGCTGTCAACAGACCTTTATCTTCCCACACTTCCCGGAATGGCTCTGTATTTCGACGTCTCTGCCGACTTGGTTAATCTCACATTAATTCTGTTTTTAGTCTTTTTCGCCATAGGAATGCTCTTCTGGGGACCATTGAGCGACAAGTATGGCAGACGGCCGGTATTGCTGATCGGGCTATCCGTGTATACTGCAGCAAGCTTTGCTTGTGCGGGCTCCTGGGATATTTATCACTTGATCGCATTTCGCATTCTACAAGCCATCGGAGGCAGCGCTGCTTTTGCCGTGGCCACGGCTATGATCAAGGATGTCTATGACAGAAAAAGAAGGGAGCCGATTCTAGCTATGGTCCAATCCATGGTTTTGATAGCTCCTGCAGCAGCCCCGGTCCTTGGTGCACTCCTACTGAAGTTCATGTCCTGGAGGGGAGAATTCTTGGCCTTGGCTTTCATCGGCCTGCTGGCGTTGGCAGGAAGCATAGCATTGCAGGAGACAATAGACAAACGCAACACCGGCTCAATTCTGCAGACACTGGGGGGGCTTTACACAGTCGCAAGGAATCCAGGCTTTTCGTCTCTACTCGGCCTGTTTTCTTTGCCGATGGTATCCGCGATGGCGTTCATAGCCTCATCATCCTACATTTATATAAACGGTTTTGGGCTCAGCGCGCAGGTTTACAGCTACTATTTCGCCATAAATGCCATTGGAATGATCTTTGG
The DNA here is from genome assembly GCA_023229165.1 of Methanothrix sp. Taxonomy (GTDB): domain Archaea; phylum Halobacteriota; class Methanosarcinia; order Methanotrichales; family Methanotrichaceae; genus Methanothrix. Next base: position 2,243 of record JALNZQ010000021.1, on the reverse strand, counting down.
CCCTATACTTTATATGCGAGTGTCCAGGAGATACACCCGCAGATCGATTATCCTCGCCTGCTTTGCGATAATATCCGCTAGCGGTCTTCTCATATCATTAGTTGGTGGCTTTCAGCCTTGGATGCTGGCCATTGTGCTCTTGCCGGCAACCATATGTGGAAGCGGTGTGCGAGTGCCCGGCGCAAATTTGATGCTGGAGCAGCAAAGAGAGGATACTGGGTCAGCCGCGGCTCTGCTGAACTGCTTTGCCACTTTCCTGGGAAGTATTGGCATGACCATAATATCACTGAACTGGAGCAATACAATTTTGGTCCTGGGCATGATGAATATCCTGGTCGGACTGGCAGGTGTGATGCTATGGATGCGCATCTCCCAAAAGCCATATGTAATGCAGGTTCCGGAGAGATATATCGCTGCGGCAAGCAGGTAGCTACGGGCCGGTGAGCATTGGGATCACATATGAGAGATTTTTATGGTTAAAGTCAACTGGAGCGAAAAATGAAGACAAATAAAAATAAAAGGAACTTTTGGATCGATGCCTTAGCCGTCCTAATCTTCGTAATATGCACTATCTCGGGGTATGCTATCATGGGTGGGGAACATGTCCGTCCTAGTGAGAATGGCACCGAGACGGAATTGATGAATGCAGATGTATTCTGGGGAATTGCGCTCTCCATATGGGCACACCTCCACCTGCTTACTGGCTGGATAGTTGTAGCCCTTGTTATGGTGCACATGATCTCTCACCGACGTTGGATATCGATTATGATCTCTAAATATATTCGACCTAGACGTTAGGAGGAGACTCAAAAAGATGGATCGATGGCTGAAAAGCTGCGGCCCCATCGAAAAAACTGTCTCACCGCAGCTATTATTATTGAGCAATGGATGAATTATCCAGCTATGCAATTGGATGCCAGGATTCGTGCGATCGCGGAGGATTTGGGTGCAGATTTCTTTGGGGTGACCGATCTTTCGCCTGCCCATGATTTTATCTCATGGCAGGGTGGCGAGAGTTTGGCCCAATATCCCAGGGCGATTTCCATAGGAATTGCCCTACTTAACCCCATAGTGGACCAGCTTGCCGAAAGGAGCAAAAAGACAGTGGCGATGGAATATCGGCATCATGCCTACGACGTAGTAAACGACCTCCTGGATACCATCGCCCTGCGCCTTGGCAATTCACTTCAGCGCCAGGGTTACCGGGCATTCCCAATTCCGGCCTCAAAGCGCGCTGTGGTCGATGAGCGAGTTGCCGCCATATTCTCTCATAAGCTGGCGGCGCATTTGGCAGGTCTCGGCTGGATCGGCAAAAGCTGCCTGCTCATCACACCGGAAGCTGGGCCGCGCGTGCGCTGGGCCACGGTGCTGACCGACGCGCCGATGAAAGCAACAGGATATGCAATGGCGGAGCGCTGCGGAGAATGCAAAAAGTGGGTGGAAGTGTGCCCGCAGGCCGCGTTTACCGGACGGCCCTTCCGGGAAGATGATCCGCGAGAGGCGAGATATGATGCGAGAAAGTGCGAGCGGTACCTGTTGGATCTGGAAGAGAAGACGGGCTATGGGGTGTGCGGGATGTGCCTATTTGTGTGCCCGTATGGAAAGAAATAGGAACCGGTGCTCGATGGGTTTGTGCCTTGGTGTCCGTCAGCGTTTTCTGCTTCTATCTTTTCTGCTGGGTTTCCGCGCGCGAAAAAACGCGCGGGAGATCCCGGGCGCCCTCAACGTCGGGCAGGCTTGGCAAACAGCACGCGGGATACAGTTAATGGGCCCGAGAGGACTCATAGAGAAGATATTAAAAGCACAGACGGAAATTGACAGCCTGCAAAGGATCTCAAATGTCTCTCTTTCACATAACTCGTCAATCGGGCATCCCCCTGGTAGGATGCATCTACTTCGGCGTGGTCGACCGGGGCAGCAGCCTGCTGCAGATCAGGCCGAGCTGCGGCTGCAATCTCAATTGCCCTTTCTGCTCGGTGGATGCCGGGCCGCTCTCCCGCTCGCGCGTGACCGACTATCAGGTAGAGCTGGACTATCTGATGGAGGCGGTAGAGGAGATCGCTCCCTTCAAGGGACCGGGGGTGGAGTGCCACATCGATTCGCCGGGCGAGCCCATGCTCTATCCGGATATTGTGCCGCTGGTGCAGCGGCTCAAGGCCATAAAAGAGGTCAGCGTCGTCTCCATGCAGAGCAATGGCACCATGCTTGATGAAGAGCGAATCGCTGCCCTGGAAGAAGCGGGC
>JALNZQ010000225.1 GCA_023229165.1 Methanothrix sp. | reverse complement strand
AATCTCATTGTTTGCCCGGAGAACTTCACTCTGCTGGACCAGTGGGGATGGCCCTACCGTCCTACCTTGGGCTTTGATCAGCAGATTGTCCAGCTTGGAAATGCCACAGATCGTGTCTTGGTGGGCTTTACCGGCATCTCGCTTCTCAGCCGTCCTGCCGCCCTGGCATATGACAATGGGGCATCCAACAAAATCGTGATCATGTTTGAGAGAGACTACGTGCCGCTCTCAGATGAGCTGGTATACGGTGCCAATGCCACTAAGAGCACTGCGAGTGCGGCCATCGTACAGCCGGCATCTGTTGCAGCCCTGCCGGCTACCGATCAGACAGCGCAGAGCGCGGCCGTGCAGGCTCCAGAGCAGCAGAACACAAGCACCAAGATCAGCTCCATTAAGGATAAAGTAGCTGCCAGCAAGGCGCGTCTCGCTGCCACGAAAGAGAGTCTGGATAAACAGACGCCGGATACAAATGAAACAGCCAGCACATCAAGCAACGCCTCGAATAGCTCATCGAGCATTTCCGCATAGCTTGACGGACGGATTTCCGGGGATATTTCATGCTGCCTGGGAATCTCCCAGGCATTTTCTTAATATTAGAGGCAAGGACCCAAAAAGCACCCAAAAGAATATATCATAACATTGGAGGTATGTTATAGATGAGATGGCTGGCTCTGGCATTGTTCATGATCCTATTACCGGGAATAGCCCAAGATTATCCTCTGCAAATGAGCAACGGGGTCGTCAACTGCACCATCTTCGGCTCCTTCAAGGACCCCGGTTTTTCCGGATTCTCTTATTCCGACTCATATTCCGTCCTGGTTGTGGACACTCGTCTGACCAGAATAAACGAAAGCGATAAACAGCCAATTCGTGCTGACTACACCCTAACCGATGGAAACGACCGGGTTTTTCAGACCAATTCTCAATATATAAAAGAATTGCAGCCAGGCCGCAGGCTGATCGGTTTTGTTGTCCCGAAGGAGACTATTGCCAAGAGCCTGACTATAGATTTGTCTCAGGACAAAGCTGGTGGGGAGCAGTTCTCGCTTCGCTTTCCCGAGCTTATCAACTCCAGCAACGCAAATGTGACCTTGCTCTATTATGGAATGCTAAGGTCCAACATATACTCCAATAAGAAGACGATCGAATTAGATGTGGCGATAACCAATAACGGCACGAAGAAGCTTGTCCTTGATGCCAATAACTTCACATTGAAGGACCAGTGGGGCTGGAAGTACGACAGCAATGAGTACGACAACTATGGAAAGAAGGGCATGTCTGCGATGGTGCTGATGCAAAATGAGACAATTAGATCCGGCCTGATATTCAACTCAGTCTCGCCACTCAGCCGACCGGTGGAGCTGGTGTACAGGTATTCCAATAATAGCTCTATGACAATGAATATAGATATCGAGGCGGGTCTTGTCTCTGCCATCCCGGATACAAAAGGCTGCGTTGATTGCGAGAGCCCAAAGGAAGATGCCTCCAGCCTGAGCGGCTCCATCAAGGCCACCAAAGCCCGTCTGGCCAAAGTCAAGAAGATAAATAGTACAACCGAGAGCGCTCCCAAAGGACGGGATGAGCTCTAAGGGAAGCAGGAAGGTCTTTTCCCTCTCGCTTTCCCTTGCAGCTGTTGCCAGGAGCCGATAGGGCTACAAATTTTATTCGAAGGAGGAGCAACTTTGGACCGGATGAAGCCTTTAACCGACATGGATTATGCAGAGTGTTTCAATGCCTTCAAAAAAGTATCCACTGAATGGATGGCTATTGAGGAGTGGTTGGCAGAGGATTTTATGCCCACCATGGCAGGCAGGCAATCCGCAAATGTCCTCGGCATTGGTAGCGGAACTGGAGACTTCGACCTTACCCTGATGCGCATGCTCCTCGATAAAATCCCCGCGCTAACCTATACTGCCTTGGACCCTAATGAGGAGCATAATAAAATATTTTTGAAACAGTATGGTGAGTCCGGGCTGAATCTAGCCTCTTTCAAAATCATTCCGAAGCCTTTCGGCGAGGATTTCTTGGAAGGAGGATTCGATCTTGTCCATTTGACACACTGCCTCTATTACATACCTGATAGGAAAATGGCTATCCGCAGGGCTTTTGATATGTTAAATCCCGGGGGCATCCTTCTCATCTTTCATCAGACGCCTTTAGGAATTAACGAGATCCAGCGCACCTTTATGAAGCGAGTGAAAGGCGACGAAAAAGAATTATTTTCGTCCTATGATATTTTTCTTATCATGAAAGAACTGAGTCTGAAGTTCAACTTTAATATCCTCATCTCTGATATTGATGTAACGGACTGCATCGAAGGAAATGAAACCGGCCAGAAACTCCTGAATTTTTTCCTGGAATCTAATCTAGAAGGGCTTTGCCGGACGCTACGTGATGAGATCATTGGGACTTTGAAAGAGATATGTCAGTATAAAAATGGAAGATACCTTCTCTTTCATCCCAGCGGCATCTTTTGGATCAGAAAGAACCCAATTTAGAGATCGCCATCTTATCCATCCATTCTTGTATCGTTGCTCGAAAGCATCTAATATTACTAGATGAACATGATATATATGTATGCAAAAAAACGGAGGAATTGATATCAAACAATATACCATTGTGATATCCGCTTTGGCTAGAACAGTTTGTGCAGTCTGCATCATTTTGGCTCTTTCTATTCCGGCGTTCGGATGCACGACATTTGGCATAACCAAGTCGGCTTCAGCCGATGGGTCTGTTTTTGTTGGGCACAGCAACGATGGCTTTGGACCGGGGGAAGTTGGCAACACCGTTCGAGAGGATGCGGTGGTGTTCTCCTATGTTCCTGCTCAAAATTTCACCCCAGGATCAAAACGTCCCATTCTCTATGATCCAAACAGCGGCGGAGAATTCCAGGGAAGCGACGCTGCATCAGATGGTGATGAAATTGTCATTGGCCATGTCGATCAGGTGAATCATACATATGGCTACCTTACCGGCTCGTATGGGATGATCAATGAACATCAGCTTATGTCTGGAGAATGTACGGATTATGCGAAAATCCACCCCGATGCGGTGGAGGGCAAACGGATCCTCTACAGTTCGGAACTGTCAAACATCGCAATGGAGCGATGCAGGACTGCTAGAGAAGCAGTTGAATTAGTAGGATCACTCATCGATGAGTACGGGTACTACGGGACGGGGGAGACACTGATCTTTGGAGATCCAACCGATGTCTGGGTTATAGAGATGTGCGGAGGGACTCCATCAGGTACTGGAGGATACTGGGTAGCACAGCGCGTTCCAGATGGCCAGGTTTTCGTTGCCGCTAACGAGTTTCGAATCCGAGAAATCGATGCCAATAATCCTGACCAGATATTTTCTAAGAATCTATTCAGCGATGCTGAGACGATGGGATGGTGGAATCGCAGCGATGGCCAGCTTGACTGGACGGTAACCTTTAGCGCAGGTGAGTATTCCCATCCATATTATTCCCTTGGCCGTGTATGGCGCATCTTCGACCGAATCGCGCCCTCGCAAAAACTGTCTCCTTATGTGGAGGGACCTTTCACCACAGCCTACCCCTTCTCTATAGTCCCGGACAGGCCGATCAATATCACAGAGGCGTTTAATCTTTTCCGGGATCATTACGAGGGTACAGTATTTGATTTGACGGCACCGCCTGCGGGAGGGCCATTTGGGAACCCGTACCGAAACTGGGGACCCTTTGATCAGCATGACCGGTTAAATCCTGGTGAACTCAAGCCGGGAGCCTGGCCCAGGCCAATCTCCACCGATCCATGCGGCTACTCGTATGTAGCTCAGGCGAGAGAATGGCTACCAGATTCCATTGGCGGAATATGCTGGCTTGGGCTCTCTTCACCCACGGAGACCTGCTACGCGCCATTTTATGCAGGAATAACAAGGCTTCCGGCTCCATATCTGAACGGATCTCACTGGGATCTTGACTATGATACTGCATTCTGGCCTTTTGAAATTGTACAGAATTGGGCCAGACTGATGTATGTGGAGATGATCCCAACCATCAAGGCAGAACAGGTGCGTCTTGAGGACAGTGCACTTGCGCGGCAAGCAGACATTGAGCAGCAGGCTATGGATCTGTACAAAAAAGATGAACTTCTAGCTTGTGAATTTCTGACTAATTATACGAATGTCACAGCTACGGAGAACCTTGAGAGCTGGAAGATGCTCTTTGAAAAACTGGTCGTCACCTATCGCAACGGACAGTATAATGATGTTCAGAATAAGACGATAACAAATATCGGATATCCCGATTGGTGGCTTGAGAATGCAGAATACCAGTATGGTCCGAGAGTATATGACATCCAATCCTTGAGGAAGATTCCAGGAGTCAAGTATTCCGGCGAAACCGTAAATGTCACATCATTGGATCCCATCGCCTACATAAGGGATAACCAAACTAAATAATCTATTTTTTTTATTTTTTATTATATATTTTAGGTCCAGTACACATTTAAGACAAATTAAATTTTGGCCAGCCCCTGTTCAAAGTCGGCCAGGATATCCTTTTTGTCCTCAATGCCTACCGAGACTCTCACCAGGCCGTCGG
>JALNZQ010000224.1 GCA_023229165.1 Methanothrix sp. | reverse complement strand
AAAAGGCGATCAAGAAATTGACAATCCCGAGAGTGATGGTTGAGCCCAGACTGAAGACGGGCAAGCTGGCTAAAAGATTGATGCCCATTCCCATCAAGTTGGCCATGCCTCGCGAGATTTCATCGAATATCGCTTGCGGAATATGCACCCTGGCGACAAATTCAAAGATGAGGGAGACGATCACCCTCTCGTGGCTCTCCAGCCACCTGATCTGGTTTGAAGTCTCGACAACCCCCGTAGCAAAGATCGCGGAGAGCGGAACGACAATGCAGATGATGGCAGCCAGCGAGCCGGTGCGCCGGTTCTTTCCGAATAGATCACGTACCGGTCGGCCCACGTAGGAGAAGACGAGGCCCAGGACAAGGCCGTCGAGAAGCGGCCAGATGTAGTACGAAAGCAGGATGATAAGGGCTAGCGTGAAGACTATCAGCCAATTTTTCTTGCCCAGGCGGATTGGCAGATCAAGTTGCATGGATGAATATGCCATTATTGCGTTTTCATCTACACACCAGGCAGCGCATTCCCTGGATTTTCCGGAGACGTTCCTGGAACCGCACCTATCCACGTGTAGTAAGAATCGGCAGGATAGCCAAGAATCCTTCCGCTTGCATCCGGCTTTAACACTCCGGTGCTCGATGATCGCAGCCCAACGGCGATGGGTGAGAGCATAAACTCATTAATCAAGGTCTGGTTGTTGGCAAAAGAAGTCCAAAGAAACTGATTATAGCTTTCCAGATAGGTATTGAACTGCCCGGCAGTTTCCATCACGTACTGGCCTTTTCCATGATATTCGCCCATAAACAGTCCGATTTTCAGCCCATTGGCCACACCTCTCTGGTAGTCGGTCATCTCGCCGAGGGCAGGAGGAACGGCTATTATGAGCATAATTAAAACGGCTATTGCCGCGATTAACTTCATTTAATGTCATCTCCAAGAGATCTGCTATATTGCCTAAGCTTTTAGCCTTTCCATTAACCTGAGTCTACGGGAAATAATGTGGGAACTCTTTATCATAAACATAGATGCAGATATGATTGCTCTCGTTACCGTTTGTGCTGTACCACAGCTCGTTGGCCCAACTTCTCTCGGTTTTATCAGCACAAATCAAGATGCTGTATACGCTCCTTGCGTTTACCTTCCCAAGGTTCTTGGTGAGCATCGCCCCAGAGTCAAGCTTTATGCAGACCGTCAGGTTGCCCGTCTCAGCGGGAACCAGCATTGCCTTCGCTGACTCTCCTGTTAGCACATTAATGCTTGACATGCGGCTAAATATGCCGAGGGGATCTGTCAGCCAAAACGTGTTGACGATGACCTGCTGAGGTGGAAGAGGCTCTTGGCTCATCAGAAGGGAAAAATTGGACTGAGATGGATCTGCTGAAGAGAATGGTTCTGGTTTATCTGCAAACTGACCCTGGCAAGATGAACAGAGCATCCCAATGATAACTACCAACCAGATTGGCTTCATATTTATCCTCCAAAAAATTAGCGATATTGGAATTACAATGTCATCATAAGTTATTAAAGTTTTCTGGTTTAATACTTTTCCATTCAGATGGACACTATGCACGTAGGCGAAGGATGCGAACCCGCACTTTCAGAGCTTAACTGATCCAAAAACTTTTAGTACATTCCCTTAGATATAATAAGAGGAGGTATTTGAGGTGAGAATAGTATTTTTGGCAATGCTTATTATTGGCTGTCTTCTTGTGGGACAGGCATCAGCAGAGGCGGATACTGCGAACTCTAAATCAAATTCAGTCCAGGTAACACCTCTTAGCGTGACTATTGGACAATCCTTTGCCATCAACTATGCAGTACTAGATGTCAGTGGTTCAGGCCTAAAGCAGGTGGAGATGTGGCGCAAGGAGGAGGATGGCGCTTGGCAGGAGATTTCCCGAAACAAGCTTGCTGGAGAGACAGGCCCGGTTTCAGGCTCGTTTACGGATTCGCCCCCAGGCCCCGGCAAATACTGGTACGGCGTACACGCGGTCGATAATGCCGGAAACTGGAACGATGAGCAGAATGCCAATACAGCGAACCAGCCAGGCGACTGGGGTCCTGCTGAGGTGGCAGTCATTGAGCCAGCATCGCCTGTCGTCCAGGCCTTCCAGGTCACGCCTCTTTAGTGCCCATTCAAGGTAATAGGATTATTTCCGGAGGACAAGATGTTTCCGAATATCAGAAAAGTGGCTGGATTAGCAGTCATTTTCGTCTTCATGCTGTATCCATCCTTTGCGTCAGAAACAGGAAACACGATTATCAGTCCTGAGTCGAAGGCAAAGGACCCGACTCCCCAAATACTGGTAGATACCATAGCTCCTGATGTGGTGGAAAGGGAATCTAAATTGAAACCAATAGACATGACCGTAAACATAAGCAGTCTTGAGGATTGGGAGATTGAGGTTGTTGAAAAGCTGGTTCAAGCTGCCTCGTATATGGACGCCGCTCACTGGCAGCAGAGCGATCCCCTGGGTGAGACATTGTACCAACAGCTATCATCCTCCAACAACTCCATAGAGCGCGCCGCTGCCTTTCTGATTAGAGTCAATCACGGTCGCTGGGATCGGTTCAAGAACTTCGAGGCCTTTGTGGGCACCGATCCTCGCCCAGAGGGTGGGTTCGTGTTCCCGCAGGATCTAAGCCGCCAGGAGCTGGACAAATACATTGCCGATAATCCGCAAGAGAAAGATGCGCTCTTATCTCCTTATACTACCGTCCTCCGGGATGGTGATAGGCTCGTAGCTGTACCCTACCATGAGGTTTACAGCCAATATGTAATGCCAGCCGCTGATCTTTTGGATCAAGCTGCCGATCTCAGTCAGAATGAGTCGCTTAAGACCTACTTGAAGCTCCGGGCCCAGGCGTTACGTACCGATGATTACTATCAGGCAGATCTGGACTGGCTGGACCTGAACTCCAGGATCGACCTGGATATTGGTCCTATCGAAAGCTACGATGACCATCTTACCGGCCAGAAGGCCTTTTACCAGGCCAATGTCATGATTGTGGACCAGGAGGCGAGCAAGACCCTGGACCAATTCAAACAAGCTATTCCAGACCTCCAGAGAAACTTGCCTGTAGCTGCAAAGCTTAAGCCGAACCAGACCAGCACCCTGACCGCTATGGAGATAGTCCAGAACGTCTACAGGACCGGCCATCCTCGTGCTGGATCCGTTCCGGTCGCCTACAGTCTTCCAAACGACCCCAAGGTGTGGGAAGACAAAGGGACCAAGAAAGTTTTAATGCATAACTCCATAGAGGCCCGAAGAAATGTGGTTCTGGAGCCCCTGGGCAGGGCGATTTTGGACAATCAGACTGCCGGTTACATCACCTCTGAGGGCTACTTCAACTGGCTCCTGATGCACGAAATAACTCACACATTGGGGCCGAAGAAGGTTGAGCTGGATGGCCAGGAGATAACTGTTCGTCAGGCGCTCGGCGAGTATTATTCTCCCATCGAAGAGGGCAAAGCGGACATAGGAGGGCTATATAGCTTGGAGTACTTGCGCGATAGGGGCATGGTCTCTGAAAACCTGGAATCCCCTTACACAGGATTCCTCATCGAGGCTCTCAGATCCATACGCTTTGGGGAAGGGTCCGCTTATGGGCTTATCCGCTCGGCAGCTTGGAACTACTTCGTGGAGAAAGGTGCTCTGTATCTTGATCCTGATAGCGGCCGATTCCACATGAACATGGATAAGATGACAGCAGCCACCAGAGACTTGGCTGAGACATTGCTGATCATTGAAGGCAATGGTGACAAAAAGGCAGCATCCGACTTCCTTGACCGTTATTCTAAGGTAGAACCGCAGCTGCAAGCCTTGCTGGACAAAGCCAACGAGGAGGTTGCTGTGGAGGTGGTTCCTATGTACCCTCATTGGGAGAGAGAGCAATGATAATCAAGACATTCAGAACTGCATAAAGATCCAGGAGGCTGACCTGCAGAAATAGAGGCAAAGGCTTTTTTTAAAAAAAAGCCAACATTTACGAAATGTTTATATACAAAAAAGTTAACTAATAACAATTATGAAAACGATTTGGTGCCTTGCACTGTTGGTCGTGCTCTTCTTGACCACGGGGGTCTGTGCCGCGGAAATTCCGGACCTGCGAGGTAACTGGAGTGGTCATTGGAGCATGTATTATATGGCAGAGGGGTATTCTGAATCGACAGAAAATGGCAGCATCACTGCGTCATTTGCAGAGCAAAAGGACCGCATATTCAATGGAAATCTGATATTTAAGGAGGAGAACAGGCCAGATTTTAAGACAGGTTTTGCTGGGGCCATTGGTTTGGATAATATGACGTTTTATATGGCAGAATTTGATGAGGGCTATGCCCTGGGAACGCTCATATCCAATGATGAGATGGAGGTTCTATATCTAGCGGACGGAGACAATACGTCGGTTGTCATTGATCGGCTTTATAGGATAAAAGAATAAGCGATTAAAAGAAAAAATAAAAAATTATTTTATTCCTTTGAAGCATTCCTCCAGATGTTTATTGTTAGGCCTCTTTGTCATCAGGCTTACAGCTACGGTTACCAGCGCCGCCAGCGGCAGGGCTACAAGTATCGGATCT
>JALNZQ010000223.1 GCA_023229165.1 Methanothrix sp. | reverse complement strand
AGGCGATCAACAGGATTGTAGGCCCGGATGACCTGGGCCATGGCCTCAGAAGGTGTCAAGGGTGGCAATTCCGGATTATTGCTTGTTCCCCGCATATCTACGAAGATCTGGCCATCCGGAAATTGGCTCTTGATTTTATCTGCCAGGACCAGGGCCAGGGCGGTCTTGCCCACGCCGCCCATGCCGCGTAGACCTGTGATGGTGGCTCCTTTTTCGAAGTTGGAGAGGATGTCCTTGATCTCTTCTTCGCGGCCTTTGAAGTCACGCGGGGGCGGTGGGATTTGATGGGGAATGATCTTAATTGACTGCGAAGCTTTTTCGAAATTCGATCCATCGGATGATGTTGATCCGGATATATTAAACTCACATTTTCCACCATCGCAAGAATCGATATCTTCTAACCATTTGTCTCGTGGATCGCTCCAGCGACGCAGAAAAACTGTGCCCCTGCCGGTATCAAAATCCAGATGGACGAAATTATATGAATTTGCATAACTGGGATTTTCAGCCATTCGACGGTCGTAAGAGGCTCCCGCTGGGATAATGACGCAATCGCCGGATGTGCCGCTCATTATTTCTACCCTTGGCTTGTGCTGATGACCGCGCAAAATGAAATCGCTGCCTTGCCTCAGACGAGTTTCGATCCTGTTACAATCATACTCTTTCAGCCAATCAAAGGGATGATGAAGCACGGCAATTTTCAAATCAGCGCCTGAAATTTCATCAAGGATGCTGTGAATCTGCGGCTCTCCCACAATAACAAATCCTTTGTCGCCGATCTTAGCGTTATTGCGGCCGCACATCCAGGCCGAGTTAAGCCCAAGAAGCGCTATCTCTTTATCACCGATTTGCATTTTTCGAACATCGGCATAGTCCGGTTGTGTCTGGCCTGTATATTCTCTCACGAAGGCTGTGAATGCCCGAAACGGCTCCAAGAGGCGAGCTCTTCTGCGATCATCTGTCAGCCAGTCCTGAACCTCGGCCTCTGAGGCTAAAGGCTTCGTTAGCTCACGAGGAAGAAGTTCAAATTCATTCCTATCCAGGTCATGATTTCCCGGTACAATAAAAAGCTGTTTTGGACTCAATCCGCAGGCGTCCAAGAGCGGCTGGAAAAATTGCTCCTTTGCAACCTGATATTCTTCAGCTTTTCCGCTAAAGGCCACATCACCACTAAATATAACAAAATCAATCTTCTGCAATTCGGGATTGATTTTCACTCTCTCCTGAATGTCTTTAAGCAGAGCTTTCTGCACTACTTGGCGATCGAATTCACTTCCTCCCTGGTGCCAATCAGAGAGATGCAGCCAGTTTAATCCAACCATAATCCTCTTTTTACCTCTCGGTCTTCCGTTGCCGCCAAGTTAAGTCATGGAATGATTCCACAATTGCGGTTTGTCATAGCTCGTTGACTTACTTAAAGCTTCCCAGAATTTTAAATTTGCCAGCAAGAAGACGCTTATCATTAGATCATAATAGTATCTAGCTCAAAGACTCTGTCTAAAGAAATATGCTGCAGATCAAGGACGTTCGTTGGGCCGTTGTCATCCTGAAAAAGAAATTTGGCTCCTGGTGGAGGGTAAAGGCGGAGTAGAGCGCAGGATGAAAAAAGCCATAAGAACGCAAGTTAGCTGACCAAAGTTTTTTGCCCATTCACTCAGTTCTGCCTCAGATGGCAAAAAATGAAGAGATATCTAATCAGCCCAATCTCGCCTTCAGCTTGAAATCTCCCGTGCCTTTGTAGGAATGTATCATTATATAATATTCCCCTGGCCCGGTGATTGGAATGGCAACGCTCTCATCGGCCTTGGATGTATACCCCCTCACGTCGTAAGCCTTCCTAGTCGGGGCTGATCCCTTCCGCACATAGAGATCGAAGTCTGCGTTATCAGGCCCGTCCAGATCGAGGACCAGGCTGTTCGACACTGTGAGCTTGTAGAGCTTCTCCTCTCCGGATTTCTTGATGGTTCCTGCAATTTCCTGGGCGAAGGGCGGTATGGCTACTGTGCCCTCGCCATCCACTCCGAGCGCCTTCTTTGTCGCCTTCTCCGCATCTATGATGCCAAATCCGAACTCCGAGCCATAACTGCCGGCAGAAGTGCTTGTTTGGCGAATGAGGTCAACGACCTGTTCAGGGGTGAGGTGGGGGTTCGCCGACTTCACCAGAGCAGCCAGACCTGCCACGAAGGGAGTCGCCATGGAAGTGCCGTCCAGCCGTTCATACGTTGATCCAAAGTAGGTGCTCAATATATTAACGCCCGGGGCCATAACCTGCTTGTAGTCGCCAAAATTCGAGAAGTAGGCCCTCTTTCCGTTCTCCTCTACAGCTCCGACCGCGAGCACCTTGGCGTGCTTGGAGGGATAGTTGTAGACCGTCTCGTTATCGAGATTTGCTTCATCATTCCCCATGGCTGCAACGACCACGCATCCCTTGGAGACTGCATAGTCCAGGGCGGATTTCATGGGCTCCGGCTCAGGTTCGCTCTTGTCTACAAACCCACCCAAACTGAGGCTGATCACGCTGGCACCGTGATCTGCCGCCCAGATTATCCCATCCGCAATATCACTGAAAATCCCAGAGGCGGTCACGTAAGTCTGATTTCCCTCAGTGCATCTGAGGTTAGCCATGACCCTGACGGGAAGCAAATTACATTTCCAGGCTACGCCTGCGATTCCCTTAGCGTTGTCGGGTATTCCCGCAGCAATTCCTGCACAGTGGGTGCCGTGGCCATTCTCGTCATCCGGGTCGTCATCGCGGGTCAAAAAGTCCCCTTCCCAGACGCACCCCTCATCAGCAGGCACACCGGCGACATTTACCATGTCGAATCCGGACAGAAGCTTGCTCTTCAGGTCAGGGTGCTCTTTGTCTATGCCAGTGTCTACAATGGCCACTACCACATCAGAACTTCCTTGCGTAAGATCCCAGGCCTGCTCGCACTTGATCATCTTCAATCCCCATAGTTCATCGAAGAGAGTGTCGTTGGGCGTCACAGATATCCGGGCGTAGTAGTCTACCCTGGCATCCTCAACATTGGGATTCTTCTTCAGGTCTGCTACCATTGCCTTCACATCCGTCTCAGGGGCAACATTAACCAGGAAGGTCCTTGTGAATCCGAACTCATCATGAGTCGGACCCGGCTCTCCGACCGTCCTGGGGGTTGCATTGACTCTTGTCGTTGCGCTCTCCTCAGCCGATGGAGATCTGAGCTTAACGATACTTATGACATCGTAATTCTTCAACACGTTGTCCACTGACAAAACTCCTAACGTCTTTGCAGTCGAGACGCGTCCTGTCGGAATAGAGACTGTCGATGCCCTTGCAGCCTGGTCTTTCAGCTTCAGGATCACTCGGCCCTTGACAATAGTTGGTTTTAGTCCTTTTCCTGACATTTCCAATACACCACCGAACTCTGAATACTTATCAAAAAACTGGTTTTTATATGATCCCTACAGCAATAAATTTTTTGCTTGTAACTCGGGATTTAGAGGAAATAAAAATGTTGATGGATACCCCACGGGGCATCCTCAATTGGCCTCTTCATTTCTTCATTTAATATTTTTTAGAGCACTTTCCGTTTACAGCTCAGGTCTTGTCCGCCCCTCCCCTCTCCTTCTGCTCCCTCACCAGCCCACCATAGGCCACGCCCGCTTCTGTGAGCACGATCTTTTCCCCCACCAGCTCGATCAGCCCGGCCAGTTCCAGGCGGTGCAGATGGTAGTCGAGCATCTTCTCGCCTACGAGGGCAGCCATCTCCGGCACGCTCAGGACACCCCGGTTCATGAGGATGATCATATTCCTCCTGATGGGGCTTTCCAGGGCGTGATGCACCAGAGCCATCTCCTCCGGTGACTCTGGCTTGGCTTTCTTTCCCATTAACATTTGAGTTCACCTGGGCGACAGGCTTGCTCCTGCCACTGTGCCCATGGCAGGCAGCTCAAAGCGGACCCTCTTCAGAGTGGGGTCTCCATACATGCAAAGCTGCATGGTGATTCTCCTCTCGCTGTCTCCTTTTCGCAGGACGACCTCCCTCATCAATTCATTGAGCGCATCGCCCAGACGGTAGCGGCCCGAGGGATTGTCTCCCTTCAGATAGGGCTCGAATTTATCAGCGAAGTAAACTGGCGTTCCCTGGTCGGTGGTGCGGGCCAGGAAGGCTCCCGCCCCGGCTCGGAGGAATTCCGTGGCAAAGGAGGGGCGGTTATCGTAGAGCTGCCCGGTGTTGCAGGAGACCCAGCCGGAGATAATAGGATGATTGCTCTGCAAATCTACATCTGCCACATTTTCCAGATCGAAAATGGGGAGCAGTTCATTGGTGGAGAAGGACACAGGGCTGCCGTGCCCCATTATAAAGATGTAGTCGCTGGAGGACATCAAACTGAACATCTCAGCACTCCTGTCGCAATCATCGCACACCCCGTAAGGCGGAGTAGCGTAGCACTGCCCGCAGGTGGGCGCATCATCCCGGCAGGCGTCGCCCAGGCCCGCAGGCGGTGCAGCCCAGCATCTCGTGGACAGGAGCATCTCGGGATTCATGCCAAAGCCCCCTGCCTCATGAATGTCGCTGGCGCTCTGCATGGCTGCAGCCACGGCGGAAGAATCGGTAGAGATGTCCGGCATGCGGCTAACGGCAAATCCTTCATCCACGACACCATTGC
>JALNZQ010000020.1 GCA_023229165.1 Methanothrix sp. | reverse complement strand
GGTAGTATTGAAGCATTAGAATATTTATCTGAAACATATAATATTCCATTAGAATATGAAGAATACAATATGTCTGAAGAAGAAATAAAATATCAATATCTTCTTACATTAAATTCTGCTATTGTTGATTTTTTAAATCAAAATTTGATTAATCAATCTGAAGATTCTATTGTTAAAAAATATTTATATGATAGAGGAATTACAGATGAAGATATAAAAAAATGGAAAATAGGCTATGGTACTGATGAGGAAGTTGGGAAAAAATTTTTATATCAAAATTTAAATGGTAAATGTGTGGAATATGATGATTTTGTAAATTTAGATATTGTTAAAAATAATTTTTTTACTAATAAAATTATTTTCCCTATTTTTGATAATAGAGGTAAACCTATTGGTTTTAGTAATAGAATTTTTGCTTATCATATAGATAAACAAATTCAAAAAGAAATGGAAAACAAAATAATATCGGAACATGAAAAATATAAAAATACAGGAGTAAGGACACAAGGCTATGATGGTAAATGCTATGGAAGTGTATTATTTAAAAGTAAATCTTCTAATTTATATGGATTACATTTAGCTAAACAATATTTAAGAAAAAATAATTGGACTTTAATTTTAGTAGAAGGTAATGTTGATGCAATATCATGTCATAGATATGGTATTAATAATGTAGCAGCTTTAATGGGGACTGCATTTAATGAAGATACTATTCAAATTATTAAAAGTTGTGGAATTAAGAAAATAATATTTTGTTTAGATGGTGATAAAGGTGGTACTGGTGGTGTTTTAAAAATATTTGAAAATATTCAAGAAGGTTTTTATAAAGAAGATATTAATTTTATTATTAATACAGTTAGAATACCACCACCATACGATCCAGATAGTTTATTAAATATATCAGGTAACAAAGATTTTTTATTGTCAATATTAGATAAACCTCAATGTATATCTGAATTTTTAATAGATATTTCTATGGAAAATACTGAATTAAATACATTGAGTCAAAAAATAAATTTTATATATAATGTTAAAGAGAAACTTAAAACTAATAGAAATTTAACTCAATTAGAAAAGAAATTAATATTAGAATCTTTATCTGAAAAATTAAATGTAGATAAAGATGCTGTATCAGATTTTTTTAAAATAGAAGAAAATAAAGATATTACTTCTATGATAAGTGAAATTAGTGAAAAAATAGTTTTATCTGAATTAATATTTTCTGACGAGAGTAGAGTTACAATATTAAGTAAAATAAGTTCTAACAATTATTATTATAGTAGAAATAGAAAATTACATGAATTAATAGAAGATTTGCATTCTAATCAAGAGCCTATTGATATGAATGTAATAGAAATAAAAAGTAGAGAGAAGGATTATTTAGATAGACATTTTGATTTAGAATATTTAAATGTTATCAAGAACATACCAAGATTAAATGTTGATTATCATATAGATAAAATAATAGAATTGTATCAAAAAAGATTATTGCTAACTTTATCTAGAGATATTTCAAGTCAGGTTTATGCTTCTGAAAATATGCAAGAACTTATAGGTAATTTTAGTGGTGAATTATATAAGTTAAATTTTAATAAAAATGAAGATATATTTAAAGAACCAAAACAAGAAGCGTTTGATTATTATAGTGTAATGGCTAAAAGATTAAGTAATCCAGGTAAGCATTATGGTATTTTAACAGGATTTAAAACATTAGATGAAGCAACTCAAGGTTTTTTTCCTGGTCAAACAATATTAATATTAGCTAGAACATCTGATGGTAAAACAGCATTGGGACAAAATTTTGCTAGAAATATAGCATTAGAACAAACTCCTGCTAATAATATATATTATGCTAATTTAGAAATGCCTAGCCAAGATATGATGGATAGAATAATATCTATTGATTCTGGAGTACCTATAAGAAAAGTTTGTAGTGGAATGGTTAATGAAAGACAAAAAGTTAGAATATTAAAATCTATAAATAATTATGGTAGTAGAGGTACATTTCATATTCAATATACTACTGATTTAACTGTAAGTAAATTAGCATCTATTTTAAGATATCAAATTGAAGTCAATCATATTAAAATGGCAATATTGGATTATGTACAACTAATGAGTCCTGATAAAGAATATATACATGCACCAAGATCAGAACAATTAGCTGCAATTAGTAGAGGTATAACAGGTCTTGCAAAAACATTAAATATACCAATAATTATAATTGCACAAGCTAATAGAACTACAGTAACAGATAATGCAGGTAGACCAGAACTTCATCATGTTTTTGGTACAGATCAATTAGCTCATGATGTTGATATTGCAATATCATTACAGCCTCAAACTAAAGGTCAAATGGAAAAAAACGGTGGTTTTTTAGCTCCCGATGAAATGAAATATATAGGATATAATCATTTAATAGGAACTAATCAAGATGATTATGAAAGATATAAAATAGGTAGAAATGGCAATTATATTTTACATATTTTAAAAAATCGTAAAGGGCAGAAAGATTTTTCATACCCATTATTTTTTCATAAATTTAAAATTAAATTTCAGGAATGTGCTGATTGTATGTCAGAAATACAATATTATATGAATAATTCTAATTAGGATTAATTAAAAAGTTGTATTTTATTGATTTATATTTGTAGTTTGTTATATTATATATGAGGTATAATATGATTTTATATAAATGTATAAATTATGAAGAATGTAATAATATGATTTCTTATAATGGACTAGGAAGAAAACCTGTTCGTTGTAAAAAATGTCAAGAATTATATTCTAAAAAAATAAGAAGAGATGCTTATAGAAAAAAAGTTAAAGATAAGGTAAAAACAACAAAATGTACTTATAAATTAAAAGATAATTCTTTTTGTGATTTTCAAACTTCTTATATAACAAATAAACCTAAATATTGTCCTAAACATGCTAGAATAATTAGGTTAGAGTGGATTAGAAAACATTATATTAATAAAAAAATTAAATATTGTAATAATTGTAATAGACCAATTCAATATGAAACTAAAAAACCTGATCTTTGTTTATTTTGCAGATCTAGACAAAAAATTAAAACTAATATAGAGAGATTAAATAGAAAAGAGAAATAAATGGCAGTATCGTATAATAGTTTTTTAAAAAAGATAAATAAATCTAAAGATAAAATATTTTTATTTAATGGTGATGAAAATTTTTTAAAAAATGAAGCTATAAATATAATTAAAAATAAATATAAAGAATACTATGATATAGATTTTGATTATTTAGAATATTATGGTAAAGATACATCAAGTGAAGAAATTATTGGGGAGCTTAATACATTTCCAATGATTAATGATTTTAGATTAATTATAGTACATAATATAGATAAATGTGATATAAAAACTAAAAATATAATTAAAAAATGGTTAGATAACCCAAATAATTCTATAATTTTTATTTCTACTACATCTGAACAAATTAATTTAAAAAAATCAACACAACTTTTTTCTAAATTAGATGATACTGCTACTGTAGTATCTTGTTATAAATTAGATTTTAATAATATGAAAGAATGGGTTATAGGTCAATTTTCTAAATTAAATAAGAATATAGAAGAAAATTCATTAGAATATTTGATAGATATGGTTGGTTTTGATTTATATAAAATGAATAATGAAATAAAAAAGATTGATCTATCTATTAAAGAAAATAATGTGACAATTAATAACATAAAAAATATTGTATCAGATATAAGAAGTGATTCTATATTTGATTTAGTTGATTCTATGATTTCTAAAGATTTAAAAAAATCTATAAGAATATCTAATGTAATAATTAAAGAAACATCAGATGTTATTGCAATAATTTCGTTGTTATATAGAAAATTAATGCAGGGATCTATAGTTATTGATTTAATTAATAAAAATATAGATGATAATAAAATAAGGGAAACTTTATCTGTATCACCTTATATTTTAATGCAGATAAAAAATGATTTAACCAAAATATCAAAATTAAATATATTTAAATTGTTTAAATTATTATTAGATTCTGATATTAAACTTAAAAATAGTATAGATTATAGTAGTATAATGAATGATTTAATTATTCAATTTTGTAGATAGGGGAAATATTTATGAAAATGGAAGAGTGCCAAAATGATCCTAAATTTAGGATGGCTTTTGTAGAAAATGATATAAATAATTTTAATGATATAATACAAAACATTACTAATTTTATTTATCACAATAAATCAATGATAAGTATATTAGAAGAAATTAAAAAAAACATTAAACTTCAAGATTTAGAAGTAAATATTATTGAAAAACAATTAAACGAATTGAGAAAAACAAATGAAACTTCATTAGAACAGAAAAACGAACTTAAGATATTAGTAGGTATATATGAAAAATTTTTAAGTTTTAAAAACAACAAAAAATAAAATAATTTTAAAATTCAACAGCAATTAAATAAATAAAAATTGTTGTTTTTAACTTTTTATTGGAGGCATATAATGTCTGTTAGATCTACTTCTTTAAAAGCAATATTAATTAGATTGTTACAAGAAAAAAATCAGCCATGTTATTTATCAGATATATATAAAAATGTTTCTGAGAAATTAAATAAGAAAGATTCTATAAATTTTAAAGCACAAATAAGAGGAATATTAAATTCTTCTATAAAATCTGAAGAAGGTATCTTTAGAAGAGTTCCAAATGTTAAAGGGTTATATACTATATGTGACATAGAAACAGATATAGAAAGATATATAAAAGAAGTAGATGAAGTAGATGAAGATGAAGAAAATGTTATAAATAGAGAAGATGCTATAAAAATTTATAATACATATTTAAAATTAGCATATTCAGAAGCGAATAAACTTCATGGGACTTCTTGTATAGTTCCTATAGACGAATTACATAGTTCTTGTAGAATAGCTCTATATAAGGGTGCATGCTCATATAAAACTAATAGAGCTAAAAGCGATGGTAATTCTCCAATACCATATCTTAAAAGATATGTTTATGGGTCATTATTGAATACTATTCGTGAACAAAAAAATTGGAATTCTAGAAATATTAATATTGAAAATGAAGATGTAGCAAATATTTTAAACGTTGAAAATATTGGTGAATTATCAGATAATTCTGATAATTTTGTAGAAGAAATAGAGTTAAAACAATTGAAAGAATTGTTAATTTTAGAAATGAAAGAACATTTAAATGAAGATGAATTTGATGTTATTGTTAAAAGATGGGGATTAGATGATAGGGGTGGATTAACATTTAAAGAAATAGGACGAGAAATTTGTTTTCAAAAAGATAAAGGTAATACTGATGAATCAGCTAAATCTTTGTCTTGGCAAATTGAATTAAAAGCAAGACAAAAATTAAAGAAAAATAGTGTAATATTAAGAAAAATATTTGAAGCGTATTGTGTATAATTATGAATTTAACAGAATCAATTAAATATGGTATAAGCAATTCTTATATTTTAAATACTATAAATTTATCTTATGGTATTAAAGAAGTATTAAATTTTGCTAAACAATTAAATTGTAATGAAGATGTTTTTTGTGATAGTTGTCCAACATGTTCAATGATAAATAGATCAGAACATCCTGATGTTATTGTATTTCCGAATGAAGCAGAATTTTTAGCTACTGATACTATAAAAATTGATGATATACGATTATTACAAAAAGAAGCAATATTAAAACCATTTAATGCTAAATACAGAATAATTGCAATTAATTATGCTGATAGAATGACAGAGCAAGCACAAAATTCTCTATTAAAAATATTAGAAGAATCTCCTAAAAAAACAATAATATTTTTGATAACTGATAATATTTTTGGTTTACTTACAACAATAAGATCAAGATGTAGACAAATAAATTATAGTTTTAAAAAAGATTATAGTATTAATTTTTTAAAATATGTTCAAGATTTAGAATCTTGTTCTAATAATTTATCAGAATTTTTTAATAAATGTAAGATAATTTCTTCAAATAAAGATAAATCTTTTTTATTAGAATTTGTAGATTTTAATATAATATTATTAAGAGATGCATTGTGTTATTCATTAGGATCTAATTTAATCAGTAATGGTATAGAAGAATATATAAAAAAAATGAGATTTAAAAATATAATAGAAAAAATTGATATGTTAAATCATTATAGAAATTTAATAAAAAATAGAAATATTAATAAGGATTTAGTTGTTGTTGTTATAATGTCAATAATGTTAGATTATTTATAAAATTGGAGAAATAATGGCTTTTTCACACTTACATTTACATACTACATATTCTATAGGTGATTCTATCACCCAAATTAATCCTCTTTTTAATAAGATTAAAAATATTAATCAAAATTCTGTAGCTTTAACAGATCATGGTAATATGTTTGGTTCTGTAGTTTTTTACAAAAAAGCTAAAGAATTAGGAATAAAACCTATCATAGGATGTGAACTTTATGTTTCTCATGGTAAAATGACAGATAAACAAGGAATAAAAGGAAAAAGAGGTTATGGTCATTTAGTCTTATTAGCTAAAAACAATATAGGTTATAAAAATTTAATTAAATTGTGCTCGTTAGGATATACTGAAGGCTTTTATTATAAGCCTAGAGTTGACAAGGAAACATTATATCAATATAGAGATGGTATAATATGTTTAACAGCATGTTTAGCAGGTACTATACAACAATATGTGATTAATAATCAGTTAGATAAAGCTAATCAAGAAGTTGAATGGTATCATAATACTTATAAAGATGATTTCTACTTAGAAATACAAAATCATCATATAAAAGATGAAGATATTGTAAGACGTTATTTTAAGGATATATCTTTTAAAAAAAGTATACCATTAGTTGCTACTAATGATGCACATTATATAGAAAAAGAAGATTCAGAATCACATGATATAATGTTATGTATTAATTCAAATAAGAAAAGAGACGATGAAGATAGAAGAAAATATGATGGTTATAGTTATCATGTTACTACAGAACAAGAAATGTTAGAATTGTTTCCTGATTCTACAGATGCTGTATATAGAACTCAAGAAATAGCTGATAAAGTTAATTTCGAGATGGATTTTAAAACTCATCATTTTCCAAAATATGATATACCTCAAGGTGATACATTAGATAGTTATTTGGAAAAAAAAGTTTATGAGGGCGCAAAAAAAAGATTTGATATTATTACACCTGAAGTAAAAGATCGTATAAAAACAGAATTGTCTGTTATTAAAAAATGTGGTTTCTCTGAATATTTTTTATTGGTATATGATTTTGTTAACTGGGCTAAAAATAAAGGTATTGCAGTAGGGCCTGGTAGGGGCTCGGCTGCAGGAAGTATAGTTGTTTATTGTTTAAATATTACAGATGTTAATCCATTAGAATATGGTTTATTTTTTGAAAGATTTTTGAATCCAGAACGTGTATCAATGCCTGATATTGATATAGATTTTTGTTATTTCCGAAGACAGGAAGTTATCGATTATGTTGTCAATAAATATGGTAAAGAAAATGTAAGTAATATTATTACATTTGGATTTTTAGGTGCAAAAAGTGTTATCAATGCGGTAGCAAAAGTATTAGACATTTCATTTATGGATAGTCAAAAAATATCTAAATTAGTTTTATTGCCTACAGATACATTAGATAATAATTTACAAGCTAATGAAGAATTAAAAAAACTTTTAGAATCTACTGAAAAAAATAAAGAATTATTAAAAATTAGTAAAACATTAGAAGGATGTATAAAATATTCAGGTATTCATGCTAGTGGTGTTGTTGTAACAAGTGGTAATATTGATAGTTATGTTCCTGTAGCAGTAGACAAAGATAGTCAGATAGCTACTCAATATGATATGGAAAGTGTAGATGCAGCAGGAATGCTTAAGGTTGATTTTCTTGGTTTAAGAACTATGACTGTTATAAACGAGACAGTAAGATTAATTAAAGAAAGAAGAGGTATAGATTTATCTATAACTAAATTACCATTGAATGATCCTGAAGTTTATAGTTCTTTAGCTAATGGTGAAACTGAAGGTGTTTTTCAGTTAGAAAGTCATGGAATGAGAAAGTTATTAGCTCAAATGGGTTTTAAAGATAATAACTTTAGAGATTTAGTAGCCTTATTAGCTCTTTATAGACCTGGCCCTATACAATCTGGAATGACAGATAAATTTGTAAAAAGAAAAAATGGAGAGGAATTTGTAACTTATATTCATCCATCTATGAAAGAAATTTTACAAGAAACATATGGTGTTATAGTTTATCAAGAACAGATTATGCAAATAGCAGTAAAATTATGTGGTTTTACTATGGGTAGAGGAGATGTTTTAAGAAAAGCTATGGGTAAGAAGAAAAAAAATGTTATGGATGCTATGAGAGAAGAGTTTGTAAATGGAGGTATAAAAACTAGTGGTTTATCTAATGAGATAATGACTCAATTATTTGATGATATTGAAAAATTCGCTGCTTATGGTTTTAATAAATCTCATAGTTTATGTTATGCATTTTTGTCTTATATTACAGCATATTTAAAAGTTCATTATACGGTAGAATTTATGGCATCATTATTAACTTCTATTGTAGATAAAGAAGATAAAGTTCAAGAATATTTTGTTGAAGCTAAAAGATTAGGTATCCCGATATTATTACCAGATATAAACGATAGTTATAAAGGTTTTGAAGTAACTAATAATAATGAAATTAGATATGGTATGGGAGCTATTCGTAATGTTGGTGATGTAGCAGTAGAAAATATTTTATCAGAAAGAAAAAATGGTACTTATACAACATTAGAAAATTTTTGTAGTAGAGTAAAAGTTGGTAAAAAAATTGTTGAAAATTTAATTAAGTGTGGTTCTTTTGATAAAATAGCAAATAGACCTCAATTAATGTCAATAATATCAGAAGCAATTGATGTAGGTAAGAAAATAATGTCTGAAAAAGATACTGTTACTTTTTTTGATTTAGATGATGAATATGATGATACTCAAGATATAATTTTATCTTTGCCTAATTGTGAAGATTGGTCAGACAAAGAAAAGGGGGATATGGAAAGGGAAGTTTTAGGTGTGTCTATAACATATAATTCATTAGATATAGCTAAAAATTTATTTGCTAAATTTAATTCTGTTAAAGCTAATAATTTAGATGATTATACAGGGCAAAGAGTTGAAGTGCCATGTGTAGTTATTGATAATAAAGCTAAAACATATTCTAAAGGTACTATGCTTTGTTTAGAACTTATGGATGATACAGGTTCAATCCCTGCTATATTATTTGATAAAGCTAGAGAAAATCATGGTGATAAATTAACAGTTGGTAATATAGTAGTTGTTACTGGTAGAGTTGATAGAGATAATAATGATAAAGCTCAAATTATAGTGGATAGTGTTAGAATACCTGAACAATCAGAAATTGAAAGTGGTGGTTATATCACTATAAATGTTAATGGTAAAAATAGAGGTGATATTGAACAGTTAAGAAATTTGATTAATTGTAATAGGGGTAATGATTATACATTAAGATTTGTATTACATAATAATTATAAATTTACGAGTATAAAATTATCTATTAATGAAAATTTTATTTTAGCTGTAAAAAAATTAGGTTTTACTATATTGGAGAATTTTTAATGTCTTCTAAATTAAGAAATTATCAAACCACAGATGTTTTAGAGTCATTACCATTAATTAATGATCCTAAAAGAGATGTTTTATCTTATTTAAGTCAAGAAGGATTTGAACTAATTTCTAATAATAAAAGATTCATTGTTGAGGAAAATGAATATTATAAAAGAAATATTGAATTATTTGATTTATTGTTTTATAATATAGGTGCATTTTATTCTATAGCTGCAAATTATTTTCCTAAAACTATTTCTTTTGAACATAATTTAAATGATAATGTTATTAAAATGATAAATTTATATTATGAAAGAATGTCTTTAGATTATCCTAAAATATTAACTATTGGTTTTGATGTTGATTTTTCATGTATAAAGAAAAAAGAGTTATCTAATAAAAAGGCTATTGTAGCATTATCTGGAGGAAAAGATTCAGTATATGCATTAATATCTGCTATTAATAAATATGGTAAAGACAATGTTATTGCAGTAAATATAAATAGTATTATGAAAATTTTACCAGTCGAAGAATTAGAGGCTTCTAAAATAATATGTGATAAATTAGGTATAAAGCTAATAGTTGTTCCTATACATTATAGTTTTAAAAAATATAGAGGAATTTATAATGGTGCAGAAATAGCTATGGCTACTGCATTAATAGTTCCAATAGCATTTGATTTTGGAATAGGGAATATAATTTTAGGTACATTAGAGAGTGAAAAAGACATTTTTCAGGTTCAACCACCTACTATCAGTGAAACAGGAAAAATGATAGGTTTATTTAATAAGTTTTTAGAAAATATAAATGTAGATATTAAAATTAGTAGTGGTGTTTCAGATACTAAAGAATCTTTAATTTATCTTATGAAAAATAATGCTGATATTATGAAAGAAACTGTTAGTTGTATGATGTTGAGTCATATATATAAATCACATAAAAATAGAGCATTATCTAAATATCCTAATTTTCCATTTTATAATAGAATGTGTGGTGTTTGTCCAAAATGTATGACAATTAATGTTTTTAGATTAAGATATGAAAATAAATTAAATACAATTTTAATTGATAAAAATGTATATGAATATTGTAGACATATTTTTAAAACAATAAGTACTAAAAAAAATAATTTTAAACCTGAAGTCATAGATGAAATGGAAGATATATTAATAGAAGCAATGGAAATTTATGAAATGAATATATAAGGATAGAATATAAATGGATTTTTTAAATAAAATAACTTTGGGTAATTCTTATCTACTTTTAAAAGAAATATCTGATAAAAGTATTGATTTAGTAGTAACAGATCCACCTTATAGAATTCATGCTGATTCTGGTGGTGGTTTACATAATAGTAGAAAATGGCTTAAAAATGTTCATGATAGTAATCTTGATGAATTTGATCCTGATAAATTTTTATTAGAAATTAAGAGAGTATTAAAAGTTTTTAATGCTTATATATTTTGTTCCAAAGATTTATTAGTTGATTATATAAATTTTGCAACAGAAAATAAATATAATTGGGATTTGTTAATAATGGGTAAAACGAATCCAATACCAACTAAAAATAATAAATATTTATCTGATATAGAATATTTAATGTATATTAGAGAGTGTGGTGCTTGTTTTAATAATTTAGTTGGGAAAGAACATTTTTATAAATATAAAAAAATTAAAATGACAAATGTTAAAGCATCTAAATATGGTCATCCTACTGAAAAGCCATTAAATATTATTAAAGAATTAATAGAAATATCATCAAATAAAGAAGATATTATTTTAGATCCATTTTCAGGTTCAGGTACAACCGTAATTGCATGTAGAGATTTAAATAGAAAATTTATAGCATTTGAAATTAATAAAGAGTTTTATGAAAATTCAATTAAAAGATACCAAGACAAATCAATAAATGATAGTATGGAACAAAAAACATTTTTTGATTTAGATGAGGAGTTGTAATATGAAATATTGTTCAGGTTCTTGCAGAAAAAAACATTATAATGAATTAAATAATTGTTCATATTATAAAGTTTATACTTTAGATATAGAAAATAATGACAATAAGATTCATGAAATATGTGCTAAAAAAAATTTTTTTGTAAATTTATTTTGGAAAATATTTTTTTCTGATTTAATAGAGTTAAATAATTATAACATAGGAAATAGAAAAAGCGATTTAGTTTCTTTTAATAGAGAATCTTATTTAAAAAATAGAGATTTATGATGTCAAATTTTTATGAAATTTTAAATATAAAATATGATGCTAATGAAGATGATATAAAAAAAGCTTATAGAAAATTAGCTATAAAATATCATCCTGATAAGAACAATGGAGATAAAAAATCAGAAGAAAATTTTAGAGAAATAACCGAAGCATATGAAATTCTTAAAGATTTTTCAAAAAGAAAAATATATGATAGAATAAATAATATTAATGCATTAAGAATAAAAAAATCAGAAAATATTATTTTAGAAACAACTAAAGATATAGATAATAAACATATGAATATAAAGCCTAGTGTTATTATTGATCCAAATGGGAATATTTATGTTGATGTTGCAAATAATAATATAAATCCTAATTCTTTTAATGATTTTTTCTAAAGATGATATTACTATATTATATAGGAGAATAGTATGGAAAATAAAAGAATAATAGAAATAAATAATGATATCAAAGAAAAATATTTTAAATATAGAGAACTTTTTTCTAATATATCTATTTTAACAGATGATATTAGAAAATTAGAAGAAGAAAAATCTTCTATAATAGAAAAAGATGGTAGAAGGCTTATATTTAAGAGACCAGTTATAGATTTAAGAAGTTTTAACGAATGGGCAAAAGAAACAAAATGGTGTGAAATATTATATGAAAATTTTGAAGAAAATAAAAATATTTTAATAGTAGATGAGGCTATGATTATATCTGTATATTCATATCAAACTAATTACATGTCACCTGTTAATATAATTGTTTCTTTAGATGGTTATTTAAATCAAGAGGAATATGAAAAAATAAAACTTATAAATCCTAAATTACCTAACTATTATAAAGAAAATAAAGAGGAAAAAAATGGAAGAACAAAAATCTAAGTTTTGTGTTAAGGATAGTGTTTGTAATATTTCAGGTTTAAGTAGAAGAATATTAAAATCAAATGGTTGTACTAAATATGAATCTTGTAATGAATTTTGTGAAAAAAACAACAAAATTAAAGAAAATATATTAAATATAAAAGCTGCATGTAAAACAAAAAAATGTTATAAAGGTAGTAATATTAAAAAAGTTAAATCATCGTGTATAGAATGTAGAAATTTTAAAATATCTGAAGATTTTAATTTAAATAATTTATTAGAAATATTATCGCGATGTATTGATGAATATTGTTTCAAGGGTAAAAGCAATATAGATTTTTCTTGTATAGATTGTGATAAATTAAGATTATTTAATGATAATAGTAGTAGATGGGTAGAATTTAGGGGCGGTAAAGATTTAAAAGGAAATAATTTTTAACATGTAAAAGAAGAAGTCCAAACTTCTTTAAATCGGGATAGTTCATTTATGTTATCTTATGAAGAAAAAATAGATTTATTTAATGATATAGAAAATAAAATTGATAAATGTTGTCTTTGCCCTTTATCAGAAGAATGTAAGCCTATTAGTGGATTTGGTAATATTAAAAATTCTATTTTATTTGTTAGAGATTGTCCTGAATTTGAAGAAATACGAACAAATAATGTTTGGTCAAGTCCAACAGCTAGATTATTTAATAAAATTTTACATGCTGCTCATATTAATTGCAATAAAATATATTCTACTTATTTAATTCATTGTAGACCATTAAATAATAAAATTTTAGCTGAAGATATTAATAATTGTTCAAATTATTTAAATGATATTATTAATATAATAGAGCCTAAAATTATAGTAACTTGTGGAAGACATTCTTTGCATTATTTTTTAGGAAATAATAAAAATATTAATAATAGTAGGGGGATTTTTTTTAATAAAGAATATAGTTATGGAACAACTTTAATTTATCCATTAAATCATCCTACATCTATGATTAAATTACCATCTATTAGAAAAAAAGAAATGTTTGATGATCTTAATTTATTGTTTTTAAAAATGATAGAATTAAAAATAATAGTTGAATAATTATTTACTTTTTGTTATATTATTATTGTATTTAATTTATTATAGGAGATAAAATGTTTAGAGGTATTCATATTTCAGATATACATTTAGGTTTAACAACTTATGGTTCTATGAATGAAAAGCATAGAATAAATACAAGATCTTTAGAAGGTTTAGAATTATTAGATTTTGTAATAAATGAAGCTAATAATAATGCCGATGTTTTATTTATAAGTGGTGATATATATGAAACACCTAATCCTACTAATAGAATAAGAGCAGAATTTGAAAAAAGATTAGTATATTGTAATAAAATTGGTTTGCCAATAGTATTTATTCCAGGTAATCATTGTATACCAAAATCAGATGGTAGTAGTCATCCATTTGTATCTGATAGAGTATATAGTTTACCTAATATATTTATGATGGATGATGTTGGTATACAAACTATCACTGTTAAAAATGGTGAAATTATAAATGTATTAGCATTACCACATATGTATTCTAAAGATTGGGGAAAATATGGTAGCAATTCTTCTAAAGCAGTATCTAATATTATAAAAAAAATAGAAATAGAAGGAAATAATATAATAATTGGTCATTTAACTGTTTCTGGCGCTATAAATAATTATGAAAAAACAGATGTATTTAGCGAAGAATTTACTGTACCTAAAGAAGTATTTCAGTCATCTAATAAATTTGCTGTAGTTTTATTAGGACATATACATCAACATTTAAAAATAGATGAAAACATATGGTATTCAGGAAGTTTATTTCCAAACACATTTGGAGAAGAGGCAGATAGAAAAGGTTATGTTTATTTTGAGGTTGATAATAATAAATTGACAAATTATGAGTTTAAAGAATTTAAAAACTATACAAGATTTAAAACTATAAGTATAATTATAGACAAAGAAGATAAAAATCCAACAGATGTTATAGTTAAATCTATAATAAATACTAAAGTTAAAGATTGTATTATAAGATTAGATTATAGCCTTACAGAAGAGCAATTATTACATATAGATATTAATAAAATCAAAGGATATTTAGAAGAATCGAAATATTTTGATATTACAAGACATATTATTGATGATACTTCAAATAATACGACTAAAACTATAGAAAAAAGTATTAATCCAATAGATGCAGTTTCTGAATATTGTTATATAAAAGGTAGTAAATTTAAAGAAAATAATGTAAAATTAATAGAAATAACTAATAAATTGTTAGATTTAGTAAATATTGATAATGAAAATAAAATTCAGGCTATTTCGGAGTAAATATGAAACCTATTAAATTAGAATGTAAAAATTTTCGTAGTTATAAAAACTTAAATTTATCTTTTGATAATGATGGAGTAATGCCTATTATTGGAGATAATGGTGCTGGTAAGTCTTCTATTTTTTATGCAATATTATTAGCTATATATGGTAAAGTATTAAAAGATGATTCTGAAATACCAATAAAAGATTTAATATCAACAGATGGGAGCACAGAATTATTAGTTAAACTTTTATTTTCACATAATTTAAAAACATATAGTATTGAACGAATTTATAAAAAAACTGTTTCAAAATCAGATGTTGAAAAATATGATCAAGTTAAATGTGAATTTTTAGAAATAATTGGTGATACTACTATTTTATTAAGTAATAAGGGAAAAAATTCCACAAATGCTAAGATAATATCTATATTAGGTAAAGATTGTAGTAATTTTTGTAATAGTATATTTTTTCCACAAGGCGAAGAAGATAGACTTGCAAAATTATCGCCTGCTGGTTTTGTAGAAGAAATAAGTAAATTAAAAAATATAACAATATGGGAACAATTAAGAAAAAAGGCTGTTGGTGAATTAGAAAATATAGTTTCTATGATAGATGGTATAGAAATGTATATAAAAGATTCAATAGATGAAATATCTCATAAAGAAGAAATTTCAAATAGAATAAAAGAATTAGATATTTTTATAAAAGAAAAAAGAGAAGAAATTTCCATAATTGAATCTAAATTATCTGATTTATCTTTAAATAAAAATAATATAAATAATTTGTTATCTCAAATTAAAAGAATTGAATCAGATATATTTGATTATAAAGAAGATATTTGTGATATAGATAAAGATATTAAAACTTATAAAGATAAAGTCTCAGATTATAATAATATTATTTTTGATAAAGAAAATATTATTAAAAATAAAAATAAACAAGATATTTTACAAGATAAAAAAGTAGAATTAGAAAAGAAAATGTATGAAAAGAATAATTTATTAAGCTCAATTTCTATTATTGAAAATGATGTTAATCAGGCAGAATTTAATATAAAAAGACAAATATCAGAATTAACTAATAGAAGAAATAGTTTATTGTTATTAATAAATGATGAGGAACAAATAAATAATAGACATTTATATTGTATTAATTATTTAAATTCATTAGAATCTTTACAAGAAGAATATGATCAATTAGATATTGCTAATCAACAATATCTAATTGATGTTACTAAATTGAATTCTAGAAATGATCAATTACGTATGTTAATAAAAGAAGAAACAGAAAAGGTAAAGAAAATTATTAATACTTGTACTTGTTCTGAATGTGAAAGACCAATAGATAATAACGGATTAGAACAGATTAAATCTTGTAAAACAGTTAAGATAGATTCATACAAAATAGAAGGTAGAAACAACTCTATAGAAATAGAAAGATTAAATAATTTAATATGTCAAAATAAACAAATATTGGTTGAATTAAAATCAAAGCTTTTACAGAAACATAATTGTACTATTGAAATAGGTCAATTACAAAGTAAATTAAATAATATAAATTCTGCCAAAGAAGAAGTTGAATTATTTAATCCTAAAATATTAGAATTAAATAATATTATTGAAAATCGTTTATATTCTAATAAAATTAACGAATTAATTTCATTAAAAGAAAGATTAAATTCTATTGTTTATAATAATAATGATTATGAAGAAATAAATAAAGAATTATTATTATTAAGAGATATAGATGTAAAATTACATAAATTAAAAAATGCAGAAGAACAGTTGCCATTATTAGAAAATAAATTAAATGATTTGATTTCAAAATTAGATAATAGGCAAAATAAAATAATAGAATTAGAAAAAGAATTAATAGATTATAATAAAAATAGTTTAATTAATTCTATGGAAATAATACAAAAAGAAGAGAATATTAATAAAAATTTATTAGAAAATATTAAAAGAGAATTTAATATTTTGATGAAAGATTTTGGTAGTCAACAAACATCTTTAGATAATATTATAAAAAAAGAAGATAAAATTAAAGCCAAACAAAATGAAATTTTAAAGCTTAAAAATGAAAAATATTTATTAGATATAGCTATAGAAATGTATAGTAAATCTGGAATACCTACTCTTATAATTGAAAATATGTTACCACAAATAGAAAAAGAAGCTAATTCTTTATTGCAATTAATGATGTCTGAACATTCTATAAAATTTGATAGACCTAAAAGGGCAGATGGTACATATATGGATAAGATTGTGATAATGATAAGAGATAAAAGAGGACATAAAAGACCATTTAACACTTTTAGTGGTGCAGAAGCTTTTCAAATTTCTTTTTCTTTAAGGGTTGCAATATGTGGTTCAGAAGATGTAATGTTTATTGATGAAGGTTTTGGTAAATTAGATGATAAAAATATGGGGTTAATTACTAAAACTTTAGGAGCATTAAAATCTAAGTTTAATAAGATAATATTAATTACTCACGTAGAAAAATTAAAAGAAATGTTTGATATAAAACTTAAAGTTGAATTAGATTCTAATAATTTTTCTAATGTTCGTTGGATAAAGGATTAAATATGAAAAATGAATTAATGAGATTAAGGTTAAAGGTAATTAAAGCATTAGATGATTTAATTGAAGAAAAATCTATAAAATCTACTGAAGATAAAATAAGTTGTTATACGGATAGGGGAGTATTAATGAGTCCTGAAAATATACAAAATACCATAACACTTATAGATCAAGCTAGAGAAGTAAATAATACTATTAATAATTTTGGTAGAAGTGTAATAAAAGAAAAAAATAATTTAGAAGAAAAAAATGAACAAGAAACTGAAAAAATGTTAAATCATTTTGGTAGAAGTATTTGTACAAGTGAAGATACTACTGCTTATGATAGAGTACAAAAAATAAAAGATTCTAAAAATAAAAAAAATAAAAAAAATTCTTTTATTATTATAATGAAAGAATTAGAAGATTATATGAAAAAAAACGAGATTTCTCATCCATTTAGATGTAAAAACAAAAAACTTTCTAAAAAAAATATTGACGAGATGATTAAGAATGTAAATGAGTTAGAACTAGAAGATGAATTTGAAAAAATTAAAGTTTTAAGAAATATTAATAAAATGAAATCTCAAAGTTTATTTGATTTTTGTGATAAAAAACCATATCAATGTTTAATATGCCCTTATTACTATGCTAATTTATTAGAATATTCTGAAATTATTAGAATTAAAAATAAGGAGCACAATAATGAATAAATATGAATATTCTATCTTAAATATTTCAGATAGTCCATTATTTCAGGAAATTAATAATTCTATTAACATTGAAAGATATCAACATAATATAGATGATTATAAAAACATGTTAGAAGATGCCATAAAACAAGGTATAGCTGTAATTATAAATGGATCAGAACCAACAGATAAAGAATTAATAATTATAAAAAAAACATTAGATAAAATGGGTAAAGTTAAAATTTTTAGAAAAAGAAAAAAAATATTTAACAAAGATATTTTTATTAAACCTTCAGTTTTTCATACTTTGTCTGTTTCTAAAATAAATGAAGAGGAGGCCGAAGAAATTAAAAAAAGAACAATAAATTATATTAATTCATTAATAAATAATGATTAATTATTGCGGATTATATTATAATATAATATATAATAAAACAAAACAATATTAAATGAGAATATTATATGATTAACAAAGAATATAATTTGCAAACTAAAGAAGATTTATTAAATACTACAGATGAAAATCTAATATATATAGCTAATAATAATTTACCATTTTCTAAAATAGCAATGGCTATAATATTAAAAAGATACCAAAATCTTATAAATAGTATTGTATCTTCACAAAAAGATTTGAGATATACTGCAGAAGATAAAAAAGATGTTAAAGCAAATATTTATAAACATTTTATTATAAGAGTTAGAAAATTTAATCCTGAAAGAAAAGTTCCATTTGCTGGTTATATTAAAAGAATGCTAAATCAGGATGTTATGAATGAATATGGTGGTAAAAAAAATGCATCTGGAAATATTGGTTTAAAATCATCATTTTGTAGAAGATGGTCTAATGAAATTAATTTTAGTGATTATGTAGATGAATCTTATAGTAATGAATATGAGATAGAAGATATTGAAGTTATAATGAAAAATGCTGATAATGATTTTAATAATAAATGTAAAAATGATTATTTATCTATAGAATTTAAAAATGATTTAAATAAATTTTGGATAGAGGTAAAAAATATATTGTCTCATAAAAAATTTCTTATTTTATATTTATATTATAAAGAAGGAATGAATGAAAGAGAAATAGGTAATACATTAAAAATAAAACAAAATACTGTATCAGGACATAAAATAGATGCTGAAAGAAGATTAAAAAACAGTAAACTAATTAAAAATAAATTTAATTTAAATGATTTATTAGGATAGGTAGGTAATAATATATGACTATAGAAATATATAAAATTACATTTAATTCTAATCATAGTAAAGTAGCTATGAAAACTACTATATGGATTCATGAAGATGTTTTAAATTATTTTAAAGAACAGATAAAATTATATGCTAAAAGAAAAGGTTTAATTCAATATACTGATCAACAAATAATTTCTGATCAATATTTGCAACAATATAGAATTTTATTAAATAAATATGATTCTTTAGGATTAACTGATAATCA
>JALNZQ010000222.1 GCA_023229165.1 Methanothrix sp. | reverse complement strand
CTGGGCCGTCCAAGTCACAGTGCTGCCCGTCTCCTGAGGACTGGCCTTGTCAGCGGACAAATCGGATATTACTGGCTTCTCATTGGGTTTGTTTATGATATAGCTCGCTATCTGGGACGAATCGCCATCCTTATTATGTGCCCCATCCCGAACTCTTGCCTCTACGCTGTGTGCTCCAATTTCGTTGGCAGAGGTTGCCCAGGTCCATTGATTTTGATATTGCCAATCGGTTACAGGCTGATCGTCCAACAGGAACAGGAACTGCAATCCGTCGCTTTCCTGGTCACCGGCTACTGCTTCCCAGGTCACGGTAATTCCGGCTTCCTGGGGGCTGGCTGGAAACGGTGTCAAGCTGGTCATGACAGGGGCCAGATTTGCAGGCTTTGTTTCCTGCGGCTGCGTTACCTGTTCCTGCGTTACCTGTTCCTGCGAAGCAGATTGCTGCTCTTCTGCGGGTGGTACGTAGGTTTGCTCTGGGGCCGTCAAAACGGGCAAAGGCTCAACAGTTGGCTCTGCCTGAGTTTCTGCAGGTGCCTGGGGCGCCGTCAATGTAAAGTAAACTATTTTCTCGTCCGGCGTAAATTGGGGACCGGCATGTGTTTCATCACTAACCGAGACGCTTATCTGGTAATTTCCGGCATCTTCTGAATTGGTATCCCATTTCCAGGTATTGTCGGAGGGATCTGAGTTTACCGGCTTCCATACGTCTCTCGTAGAGGGCCCTTTTAGCCGGAAAATAAAGGACATGAGATCATTTTCCGGGTCCTCTGCGTTGGCCGTCCATTTTATGGAGCTACCTGCTTCCTGAGGGCTGGATTTGTCGCTCTCAAGAGAGGTGAGCGTGGGCTGCTGGTTGAAGTCATCTGCTTGTGCTAAGGCTGATATGGCCAAGAGCACTCCCGTTATCATTAACACTGCAAAGACGAGGAATACATCCCTGTACTTGCGCTTGAATCTAGTCTCATTTTTGCACTTGCTATCCGGTTTTTGCATATCCTCACTCTCCTCTTTCACACTATCCCACTCACGCTTGAAAATTTCGTAACCAAAATTTAGATCTGACGTTTATGAACCTTTTTTTCACATTGATGACTTGTTAACGCTATGCCACAATCGGCAATTTCATATGAATCCTCTGTGGATCTTCTCTGAGACGAGACGCTGTTGCGCCGTCTTTGACTTTCAGCGCCTCGCCAGCAGAACGCTTTGAATTTCGTCTAGGCAAAGGGATGCTTTGCAGAGTCTTTCTTGGCCAGTATTTCCGATACCTTGGGATTCCTGGATACAGCGCGCTCGATGGCCAGCTTTGTGGCCAAATAGTTATATTCGTAGACTTTTTTCTTGTCTTTTGCATCCCACTCTATGAACAGGGATACGATAATCATCAATTCCTCGGCCAGCTCCTGGGGCAGGGTCCCTTCCGCCACGCAGTCCATTACGGCCTTGGCCACAGCCGCCTGGGCTGGGCCGAATATGAGTACGGCCTGTCCGGCGCCTTTGATGGTGACCTTGTTTACCATAAGGGTGGCAGGCTTGGCGGGCAGGTTGGGCTCTAATACCGCCAGCAAGGGAGTATGTCCCTTCGCGGGCGAAGCCAGGGCACTGACAAATGCCTGCTCTACGTAGCTGCCTTTAGGCCCAATTACGAGATCGATATGGGCGATCTCCGGGCCCTCTCCTACCAGTGCTTCTCCAATCAGTGTGCTATCAAAAGGTTGTATCATACATATACCTTAGGATCATTTTCCTATAAATTTGTACTCTAGGCTATCGCCAAAAAATATATCATTATAATACGCACCAAGATAGAGCAA
This sequence comes from Methanothrix sp., assembly GCA_023229165.1. GTDB lineage: Archaea > Halobacteriota > Methanosarcinia > Methanotrichales > Methanotrichaceae > Methanothrix. Next base: position 2,886 of record JALNZQ010000222.1, on the reverse strand, counting down.
TGCGAATACTTGTAGTCAACAACTATGGACAGTTCAATCACCTTATCCGGCGCGCCATCCGGGAGAAGGTGGACACAGACCTCATCTCCAACCAGACGCCGCCTGAGAAGATCGACGCCAACGGCCTCATCCTGGGGGGAGGGCCTACACTGGAGCGTGCCGGGCGCTGCGCGGATTATCTGAGGGATCTTGATATTCCCATTCTGGGAATTTGTCTGGGCATGCAGCTCATGGGCACCACCTTCGGGGGAAAAGTGGTTGCCGGCAGCATGGGCGGCTACGCTGAGGTGAATGTGCAGGTCCTCAAGGAAGACGACATCTTGAAGGGCCTGCCGGCCAATTTCAAGACCTGGGCATCGCACATGGATCTGGTGTCGGAGCTTCCCGATGGCTTTGAGATCCTGGCTAGGTCGAATGTCTGCGAGATCGAGGCCATGAAGCACCTGACAAGGCCGCTGTATGGCGTGCAGTGGCATCCGGAGGTTGTGCACACCGAGTACGGCCAGGAGCTTTTGGACAATTTCATTGCTCTATGCAAGAGATGAGCGGAAAACGAGGGACTCAGGTGTAGTGAGAGGATCGAGTGGAAAGAGAAGATCGAGTCAGGAGATCCGATCTCCTGAATAGGATTGCCGGGCTTAAGGAGGCTTTTCTGGCCGCGAAAAAGCTATCCCCGACAAAGCTGGCCGCTCGAATAAGAAATATCGGATATCACTGCCAAAAGTGCGGGGAATGCTGCCGGGGAGAGGACAACAGCGTGGTTGTCTTTCCTGATGAGATAAGGCAGCTCATTGTAGCCACGGGCCAGGAATGGCTGGAGGTTGTGGTCCCTCCAAAGGAAGGTGAATGGGACAAAGACGGCTGCTTTCATACCCTGGAGTGGAGGCTGAAAAAAGAGGGTGAATCCTGCCGGTTTTATCAAAATGGCCGATGCTCTGTCTATCCCGACCGGCCCATGCTCTGTCGCACCTATCCCTTTTATTTAGATAACTGCGAATTGATGTGCTCGGAGTGCCGGGGGCTGGATGGCAAGATGGAGTCCGACGAAGCGGATAAGATGGCAGAGCAGCTCATTATGCGCCACCTCGTCGAGATCCAGGAGGCCATCGCTCTTCTGGAAAGATACCGGGACTTCGAGAGGGGTGAGGCCAGGAAGGGCGGCGGGTGCATCGTGCACGATAGCGAGGGCGAGCACTGGATCGCTCCGGAAAAGCTCATGAGATGAGCGGCTCTCATTTGCGATATTCTTGAAGACCACAGTTTTCCCGGCACATCTTCACAAACCTTTTCATATGTTGAGCCAGATAATATCTCGGGAGGGATTTGTTTGAGATCGAATGGCTTGATATGTTTTGCCATCTTGCTGGCGATATTGTTTATAACCGTGCCGATACCCGCAAAGGAGGTTCGCGGTCAGGTAGCTAATAGTGACTTTGAATGGAACGCCCAGAACTTTGCGGGCTTCTACTATGATATCGACAAAGACTTGGGTACTGAAAGGATCGCCACAACCATCTATGAGACAAACAAGCTCGAGGAACCGAACGGCGTAATTTACACCACATCTGCGCAGGCGAACGATTTTGGCTTTGAGGACTGGGGATACTACAACGTCATCGGCTTTCTTGGCAAGAAGTACTTCGCCGGCTATGTTGAATCTGAAAATGCCGATTATTCGAGCGAAATTCTATTCAGAGAGTCCACTGATGAAAACTCTCTATCCGACGAACAGCTTCAGACGATTTTAATGGATAGCGATACTGAGACAATCGTCACGGCAGACGCGCCGCTAAAGCTGGCAGAGGACTATGTGCTGGCCATTAAATACATCGACAATAACGGCATGCTCCTGGAGCTCACAAAGAACGGAGCGGCTGTCGACTCGAAGGTAATGATGCCGTCCAAAGATGGTGCGACAATGGCCGATAAGACCTATCTTTACAAGAAGGATGCGGGCGAACAAAGAGGGCTTGTCATAATCGCGGTTCACTTCAAGAACGCTGTGATCATTGAAAACCGGACAGTCGCTACTGTAGATGGTTTATGGCAGATCTCCGAGGCAGCAACACAGGTCAAGGTCGATACCGAGTATGGCAAGATGAGAATTGCCAGCGTTAGTGCCGATACCATCACCATGGACAACAAGGACAACAGCATAACTCTCAGCAAGAATAAAGATACCCAATTGGTGGGCGACATCAGAATCAAGACCGCAAATCAGGACACCATCGATGACGCCAATCCACTTCGGTACTACATTTATATGGACGATAAATGTGAAAGCTGAAAATATCTCATTTTCTTTTGGCTGCCATAATATTTCTCTCTGTAAAAGCTAAGAATGCCATTGCACTCTGAAACGATATCCGTATCAACTATGTTTTTCCTGCACCGGCGCCTGAGCATCTGATTGTTTGCGGGCGAGCTTCCTGGTGATCGTGGGCTTTGGGCCGCATTCCCGGCTTTGCCGGGCCCATTGATCAGCCGGAACTGCTACCAGCTTTTGGCGCCAAAAAACTTTCCTCTCTTGCCAGCCAACGCACACGTCCTCGCACGCCCGGCCGGGCCCGCTCGCGTGCGTGGGCCGTGGCCCTGGGCAGCCCCGTGGCATGTGGCCCCAGGTCCGCGGGCGGGAGCCGGTTGCCTTGCGGCAAGGTCGCCGGGATTCGAAGCAGGGCGCTCCTGCCAGGACGAAAAGCCCGATTTGGAAATAAAATATTATCGATCCAAACCACGTGTTTCACAAGGCCGCGTTTTCCTGCATACTCATCCAAATCCTCAAGCTCATCCTTGTGCGCCTCGTAATACTCCCAAATATCATCTGCGCACTCGGTCTCTTCGCTTTCTGAGATCACGCCTTCAAAATCTCGGTCGGTAAGCATCTCT
>JALNZQ010000221.1 GCA_023229165.1 Methanothrix sp. | reverse complement strand
ATTTTTCTTTCAGAACATCAGTCATCTTTTTTCCAATGTCAGCTTTTGCCTTCTCAGCATCAACTTTGGCATGTGCCAATTTATTCTCGACATCAGCCTTAGCTTTCTCAGCTCCTGCCGTTATATCAGCCTTTGCATAAGCAGCCTTCTTCCCAAGCTCATCATCATGCCCCAATTTAGCCTTTACTTTCTCTACATCTGCCTTTACATCAGCCTTCGCATGTGCTAGCTTGTTCCCTAAATCAGAAACGGCTTTCTTAGTATCAGCTTTCGCCTTCTCTATATTTTCATTTGTCATTTTTTGGATTCTCCATTTTATAATCTAAAGTCTAATGGGATGTTATTGGATAAAAATCTTTTGGTATCTAAATTTTTAGACACGTAAAATTTATAAATACAAAGCATTATTAAATATCTATGTGCATTATCACCCATTTATAGGCGAGAATAAGAACGAAAAGCCATATCGTGCCGATGATATAGCTACCTAAAACATCACTCGCCCAGTGTTCGCCAAGAAATATACGTGACGGTCCGATAAGAACGATGAGCATTCCGCAAATGGCGATAATGATCACACGTGCCCGTCCAGTAAAATGTATCCACGCCAGATAGGTGAAGAATCCAAAGAAGACGACAAAAAATAGGACATGTCCACTTGGATAGCTATATTGATTGATGCTCTGCAGGAATCCGCTGGCATTTTCAGCTACAGGGAATGGACGCGTTCTATGAATGATCTCCTTCAGAACAAAAGTCAGCAGTACGTTGCTGGTTGTGACAAGCAAAAAGATCGCCTCCAGCCATTGGCGCCGCAATGCAAAGGTCAGCGTAGCGATGGCGGTCAGCGTCATAGCAATCACTAGTTCGCCCAGAGCGCTAACCCCTATCATTAGCCCGTCGAACAGCGGGCTGGCTTGCTCTTGCAACTCTTCGTAGGACTTCGAGTCGAAGGGCAGGACCGGGAACCAGGCTGCGGCATACGTGAGCAAGAGGGCCATCAAAAGCAGGAGCACAAATGCCATTGCGATATTTCTATTCACTGGACTTTCCTTGGTAAGCTCGCACTTATTATTCCTTTGGCTGATTCTTTTCAGAGACGAGCGATGAAGTCGAATTAGTTCAAGGCACTCTCCAGGGCCATTTATCTCCATGACCGCAGTTTTCAATGAGAAACACTATCTCGTCCAATCTGCCAGGAGCTTCTGGGTCTCCAATGACGCCGCTGGATTTTCCACAGATTTCAGCTTCTATCTTCGTATTTAGAGAGCTGGGTTCTAAGAGACCATCTTCGATCTTTGCTGCATATTTTTTGCTTAATGACAAGAGATCTTCTTTTTCCAGCAGAGGATTCTTTAGGGTTCCCCTTGCATCCTCCAGATAATCCTCCTCATAATCTTGTTCTCGTGCGACACCAGTCCAATTGCGTGGGTCCTTCCTGGCCTCGGCCGGGTCGGCAGGCAGCCTAGGCGGCCTTATATCTACCGCAGCTTTGGTTCTGCCATCGATATTAATAGGCTTTATCTGTTTATCGGCATTCCACCAGGGATCTGGTATTAAGCAAGAATTTTGTGTTTTGACTGCGTTCTCAAAGGCATCGAAGAATTGCCTTCCCCATCCGCCATTTGGATCGTTGAAATTGATCTGACTTGGCCAGGCAATATCCGGAAAGAGGACACGCCAAAGCCTGCGATAATGCTTTAAAACCAGGTCCTCATCTAAAACAGCACAATCAAGTTCGGTATCGCAGGTGAAGGATCTGCGATTCAAGTTTGCAGAACCACATACCAATAAACTGCGATCATACATCTGAACTTTCGCATGGCAGTAAATGCCGCCTGTTATTCGGGAATGATGCCAGAGGTTATATATGCCTACGCGCTCGAATTTACCGGGACCGAGCATTAGGCCGTCAGTTAAATCATTGAGGGCAAGCTTCCTCGCATGGTGCACTTCATGGGGATGACTGTCGGCATATGGTGGAAGTACTAAAATAACGCAAAGCTTCTTTTTCTTATCGTCCTTAATCCGCTGGTTAAGCAATCTGGCGAGGGGCCTGCTAAAGAAGTATTGATCAAATATCCAGATCAATTCGTCCGCTGCCTGACATGCATTAGCTATTCCTGCCATGATAGTAAACTCCCCTCTCATAAATGGAGACCTCTTGCGCTCCAAACGCAGGGGAATCGTACGCCACATTTGTACCAGAGATGAAGCCCCTGGTACAAGATCAACTTCTTTAGGCTCATCCAGTCTTTTTATGTCATCATCCTTAACAGCAGTTCTTGAGCTGAAGATTACTTGATTAGTTTTGATCTGTAAACTGTCCCAGAATCCAGGTTCATGCACGTTTCCAGCGTCATGCCATCTCTCACAGAACTGCTCCTCTAGTGTCTTTATGATTGGTCCCTGGAGCCAGAGGTGCTGATCGTGCCAGATTTGATTATCTTCACCGTAAACTTCTTTCGGCAGATCTGGCTCCGGGTGCGAGGGCTTCGATACGTCTCTTAACGCATCATAAATTGTATCCAGGCTTCTCGGCCAGCGATGAGTTTTGTCTTGGATATCGAACACAGGAGGTATGTTTTTCCCTGATTGCCAGTCTCCGCCTAAGAATTGAGGCGGGCTGGATTCCATAAGAACCAGCAGATCGTCTAACGTAGCACTCGGATCGTAAACGTAGGGATGGATGGCGTCTGGTGCGTCTCTTCTGGTGAAGGCCAGATCTACACCACCGCAATAAGCTACGTTTACATCGCCCACGCGAATTAACATCATCTTTTGGTGGTGCGTAGATGTTATGGGGGACGCCACCCTCAAATCCAGAGCGACTATGCCGCGATCTATAGCGCTGGGATCATTCTTGCTCAGCCTTTCGCATTCCTTGCTTACAACTTCGGCTATGTAAAAGTGATCGCTCATATGCGGGCCAAGGCCAGCAACTATAGACGCCTTTATCGGCAACCACAATAATATCCTAACATTAATCCCTGCCTGCATTAGACGCAGTATAAATCCTATCACGGTCTGATCCTTTTTTGCAGAATCCGTCTCATTCCAGGGGCGATTTTGGATTATCCAGGGATTATCATCGGACAGGTCTCTCAAGGGATTCAGTCGAAAATCGGCGATATATACGTACCCTTTCTTGCCCTTTTTGGCCTCGGAGATGGCAGCTTCCAAGGATTCCCTCATCGCAGACAATGCCTCATATCCGCCAATCATTGGTATGACCTTACAGTTTTCATCCCAGGGCTCGTAATTGCCAAGCCTTCTAGCCATGTATGTATCATCTCCCCAGGGACGCCCATCTCCGTTTGGCGAAAACTTCAGGAACCACTTGTTTGGATCAGCGACCATTACTTACCACACACCTTTTTTTTTAATACTATGAATTAAACCAATCAATCCCCAAACCTGCGTATAAACCAGGTCTTCACTACCAGGGTCAGAATCACATAGCACGCCAGCATAATGGCCAGCAGCAGCCAGTACTGCGACGGCAGCGGGACAAAACCGAGGGCATCGGCCAGGGGCGAAACCGTTAGCCACGCTCCGACCGCAACAATGATGATTGACAGTTACTATCATAGGCAGCATCTCTGGAGTCATCCCTACTGCCACTGCCACGGCAAACAAGAATGCTTCCAGCCAATCGTGCTTGGTCAGTCCATTGATGAGGAAGACGGCCGGTACCATCACGGCGATGAAACGGATCATCAGCCAGGTGAATTGATTTATGCCCTTGTCGAAACTGGTGAGTAGGCGCTGCCCGACGATACTGGCAGCCAGCGATCCAAAATAAGTTTTGTCGCCAGTGTGCACCACCACAGCAGTCGCTGATCCGCTTTCAACATTTGAGCCCATGAAGCAGATGTTGGGCAGCTCCAGAGGATTCGGATTGTCCTCGGATATGGATGCAGCCTTTTTCTCCACAGGTAGGGATTCGCCAGCAAGGGCCGACTGATTCAGGAAAAGGTCTTTTGCGAGAAGCACTCGTACGTCGGCCGGCACTAGAACGCAAGCAGCCAGCCGAATGATATTGCCCGGCACCAGCATCTTAAGTGAAACTTCGGATTCCTTGCCGCCTCGCACTAAGGTCGCGGTGTTGCTGACCATCGCCTTGAGCTTTTCAGCCGCGTTATCGGCCCGCATCTCTTGATAGAAACGGAGCACCACGCCCAGCAACACCATTAATAAGATGACAACGGTCGCCCTCGTATCACCAGTTAAAAAAGAGATCCCGCCCAGCACAGTGAGCAGAATGATCAGCAGATTCTTGACATTATCCAGCAAATGCATAAGCCCTGACTGACGTTTTTCTCGGGCAATCTCATTTGGACCATACTTTTTCAGGCGAGAATCGGCTTCTGACCGGCTCAAGCCATCCAGGCTAGTCTCAAGCTCCTTCAAGACGATATCGATGTCTTGATGCGACTTTTCCTGCAATTTTTTTGACACTTCGGTATCCTTTCCGCCCGCTGGACCGGATGTGTACTGAGATGAATCGAGGGTGGTTTTGGTTTTTGCAGGTTTCATCTTTGATATCATTAGACTGAATCATATAAACAATTTATGATTGAGAGATCTGCAGGAAACTGCGAAACGCCACCACCTTCAGGTCGGTGATGAAGTGAACCCTCGCACGTTATTTGCACTCCTTTAAACCGATAAACCCGAATCCGAAAGCATAGTTTCAATTGTGCAGATCAAGGAGGCCCTGACAA
>JALNZQ010000220.1 GCA_023229165.1 Methanothrix sp. | reverse complement strand
GTGGATTCCTGGTGAACTTTAGGCCTGTAGTAGATGAAGAGCCGAATAACGAGATAAGCGATGCCACGGAGATCCAATTGGGCAGCGAGATTAAGGGATTCATATTCCTCGCGGGAGATGGAGATTTCTATAAGATTTATGTTGACGCTCCCGGATCATTGCAGGCTTCCTTAGAGGGCGTTCCCAAATCCGTCAAGTCCAGCATGAAGGGTCGAATAGACTTCTACGGCAAGAACTACAACTTGATAACCAGAATGGATGCACAGAAGCCTGGTGATGATGTCACGCTGAAAGTGGACATAGCCACGGCGGGATGGTATTACTTCGGCATCGGCGATCTCAATGGCGGATCGTATGATGTGGAATATACCTTCAAAGTAACCTAAAAGTTGGCATTGGGGCCCGGTTTTATTGCCGGGATCTCCAATGTTTTTTTAATTAGCAGCTCGTTGCGCAAATACGCATCCTGCGTTTCATTCTATTTGTTATAAAAAGAGGTCGCAGATGTGGCCCGCAGCTCTTCCGCGGGCACGTGGTCCTTTGATATGGTGAGGGCCGGCCACTTCAGCTCTCTGAGTTCTGCTCAGGGGAGATTCTTCCCGCACGAGGCTGCAAGCACCGGAAATCCGGAAAGGGCTTTAGGTTATGCGTCTTTCTCCTAGCCGAATGGCGGAGGCGGCCACTACCGGACGGCCATAGGATACGACGACGCTGCGGGCATAATTTACTTCAGCGATCCCTGGGGGCGGGATCAGAAACACCTGACCAATAAGACGGGAATCACCGCCTGGACCTACGAGGAACTGCAAAGCGGCTGGAACTATACGGCCGAGGGCGAGTCTCATCCCTACTTGGGAATGGTGATGATGCCCTGGAACATAAGTGTCAAAGCCTTCGGATCATTAAAGCCGGGCTCAACGGCGGAGGTTACCGCATTTGTAACCTATCCTTGCCCGACGCCCTTCAACTCATCTCTGTATCCAGCCAAAGATGCAGTGGCCGTGATAGCATTGCCGGATGGGATGAGCCTTGATTCCTCCGGGTCCAGAAAGACCCTGGGAGATATGAAGGCAGGGTCAACTGCCAGAGCAACCTGGAAGGTGAAGATTGATGAACCTGTTAGTGGAAAGACGATAATGGTGCAGGCCCAGGGAAAGGTATCCGGCCAGGTACCAGAGGCGCACTGGATCGGGATGAGCGTGTCATATCCGGCCTACAGCTATACAGATGCCATTGGAGGAAATGGGTCTGTAGAACTGTAATTGATGGGCACCTTTCTTCTTTCCTTTTTTTAGGTGGGCATATTTGCGACTCGTTCTTTGCAGCAACTGCAGCTCTTCCAGAAGCTGGAGATGGCGAGATACAAGGACCTTGTTGACTTCTAAGACTGCAGAAACCTCAGAGAAGGAGAAGCTACTGCGAAACATCGCTTAACGCAAGATCTTTGCTCGCTCTTTGGTTTTGAAAAGCTCCGTGAGCATACAAAAGAAGGTATGTTTATGGGCGATTAACATTTTGTTTTCAGGATGACAACAATTTGTTTACAGAGTATAATCTTTCAGACCTATTGCGAGTCCATTCAAAAAGTCATAAAGGCAACTCAATTCAGTTTTTCTCTGCCTCTGTCTTGCATAACTTTTTTCCATCATCTCCTCTTGTCTTCATCTGTTGATACACCCCACATTCCGCACTTTGAGTTCTTGATCTAATATTTTTGCAGCTATCGATTTTTGTTATTTAATGAAAATATTTCAATTAAATAAGATTTTCATGCGGATTAATTTGACATTAAGTTGACTATTTCCTGCTGGATGGGGTAGCTAGATTTCTCCTTAATCGGTGCGACATGGCAAGTAGATAAAATATTAATGTAAATGAATAGCAAAATTTATAATTATATTTTGAGAATCGTTATCTAGAGAAATACTCGGTTTAGGAAGTTAAAGTGCGGAATGTGGGATACACTCTCCTGCACTCTTCTTCCTGCACTGGGAAAACCTATGCTGGGATGGTGGAGTAACTGTTTAAAAATATTTTTCAATATTTGAAAATCCCATGTTCATCGATGAGTTTAGGATCAATGGAACTATAACCGCTTATTACAAGGAAGATTTTCCTAGTTTGGTAAACTAAGGTATATAAATCTACGATACATAGAAACAGATTCCAGCAACAACGGGCGAAATCCAATAGATACATTTCCTCAACGTCAGACTCATCTTGTAAACCTTTCGGATAGAATTTGATGAGTTGTGATATTCCGTCAAACTTATAAGAATTATGACCTATTGCATTCCGTATTTTGTTATTAAGCATTTTATCTATCAATTTATCAAATGCCTCAGATCCGTCTATAAAGTCTATTTTGATACCTTTACTTTTTATTTTCACAATAAAATCAGACATTGTTTTTATATCTCGACGTCTGTTAGCCATTTTTTCGAAGTCACCTCTATGTTTTAGATTATTAAATGATACAATCAAATCAATAGTTTCTGCTAAGGTCTCATAAGTGTCTACATAGAATTGCTTTAAATCTTCGATGGATACCGTGGTCAATCCTTTCTTAACCGATAAATCTCTTGGTATCTGTTTGTAAAATTGAAGTCCAAAGACCGGTATCAAGTGTGGAAATATGACAACGAATCTATTCAATTGTTTCAACAGCTTCGATTCGTACTTGTAAATCAGGCGATTAGCTTCAAAATAATTAACCAATTTCATCAAATTCGTTAGATTAGTATTAGCAAGTTGCGATATTTCATCCATTACAAATTTACTATTTGAGCTAAATCTCTCTTTGTTTAATAAATCAAAAAATACAGATAATGTTATTATATTTACGCCACGAAGATACTCCAATTCATTATCCAGGGGGAATGTCTTCTCATGTAAATATTCTCTCAGTTCCTTAGCTAAATACTCATGTTTTTCGTCAATCCAAATATCATGTATTCGTCTTATTCTTGGCCATCTATTTTTGCGAAATTCTAAAAATTTTTGTGTATAATCGATGAAAGCACTCATTTCAAAACGATCAATTTCTGCAAGTGTTTTAAAAAAGGGTGTATAACATGCAAAAGACTCGTCGTCTTTATATACCTGAAGTTTGTCTGTCAATAGTTCCCCCGAAGATTCAATAATAAAATCCGGCTTCGGCAGTGTCTTTCCTCGCACCTGTGAAGCATTATGAAAAGTTAATGAATAATTACCTCTTTTTTGATCTATAACTATAAGGCCATCAAATAAAGTTCCACACCTTCCACAGTGTATTCTAATCGGATGCTGATCAAGATAGCCAATTTGAGTTCTAACCGCCGTTATAGCTTCGCATACGTCACACTTTAGATATTCTCGATAGACCACCATAATAACCACCTAATCCGCTAATAATTTCTTGCAGGCCCCCGGACATTTTATGACCAAACAATAGCTAGATTAAAATTTAAAATCATCCAACAGCATCCGAATCAGAAGGAGATGCTTGTTGAATTAGAATACGTCCAAAATACAGGGAAAAGTCATCATGTTGTTCCAGAATGACTACCTGTACTGGTCCGTCTTAGGGAGATCTTGTCTCCACATCCATCGGTTGCTGCTGGCTGATGCAGTGCACCGTCCCGAGGCCGTGCACCATCTCCCGGCAGTTGATGCCCACAACCTTCCGCTCAGGGAATGCCTCCCCAATTATCTTCAGCGCCACACTATCGTTCCTGTGTCCGAAGACCGGCACCATGACCACATCGTTGCCGATGTAGAAGTTGGCATAGCTGGCGGGCAGCCGGCGCTCTCTTCCCACGCGCCCGGGCATGGGCAGCTTGATCACCGTGAGAGGGCAGCCGTCCTGGTCCTTTTCCCGGCAGAGCAGCTCGTAATTTTCCTTGAGCTGCAGGAAGTTCTCATCCTCAGGATCGTCCTCGTAAGCGCAGAGGATCGTGGTCGGATTCACGAACCTGGCAATGTCGTCCACATGCCCGTCCGTGTCGTCCCCGGCGATGCCTTCTTTCAGCCAGATGACCTTGCTCACTCCCAAGTATTCCCGGAGATAGCTCTCGATCTTTTCTTTGTTCAAGGATGGGTTCCGGTTCTTATTGAGCAGGCACTGCTCCGTGGTCAGGACGGTTCCCCGGCCATTCACATCGATGGAGCCGCCCTCCAGGACGATGCCCGGCAGGAAGCGCTCCATCTTGAGGTCGTCGTTGATGAGGCTGCCAATCCTCGTATCTGCCATGAGCTCAGCATATTTCTCGCCCCAGGCGTTGAAGATCCAGTTAACAGCAGCCACGCTTTTCTCTGTCTCATTCTCACGGACCACAAAGGTGGGGCCGTAGTCGCGGAACCATACGTCAGCATAATTTATCAAGTGGAAGTGAACGCGGTGCAGATCGACCTTTTCGCTCTTCAGCCGGTCCACCACATCCTTTTGCACAAGCTCGTCCTTGACCAGCAGGTTGACAATCTCGCTTTCGTGAATGGCTTTGATGATGGCTGTGTAGGCATTCTCCACCGCCTCGATCTCAGGGAAGCTGTCCAGGTCATAAGGCCATGAGAGCCAGATGGCCTCGTGGCGCTCCCATTCGGCAGGCATGTGGTAGCCTAAAGAGCGGGGCGTGTCCTTTGGGCAGAGCACTGCGCCCACCTTTTTCCCTGCCTTCTTCTCCGGTGTTTCCTCCTCTTGCACCATCTCGATGAGCGGCCAGTAGACATCCGGTCTGCGATTGCGGAAAAAG
>JALNZQ010000219.1 GCA_023229165.1 Methanothrix sp. | reverse complement strand
ATTTTTCATATTCCGATATTATTTTATTTTCCATTTCTTTTTGAATTTGTTTATCTGTATGATAAGCAAAAATTCTATTACTAAAACCAATAGGTTTACCTCTATTATCAAAAATAGGGAAAATAATTTTATTAGTAAAAAAATTATTTTTAACAATATCTAAATTTACAAAATCATCGTATTCTACACATTTACCATTAAAATTTTTATATAAAAAATTTTTCCCAACTTCTTCATCAGTACCATAACCTATTTTCCATTTTTTAATATCTTCATCTGTAATTCCTCTATCATATAAATATTTTTTAACAATAGAATTATCAGACTGATTAATCAAATTTTGATTTAAAAAATCAACAATAGCAGAATTTAATGTAAGAAGATATTGATATTTTATTTCTTCTTCAGACATATTATATTCTTCATATTCTAATGGAATATTATATGTTTCAGATAAATATTCTAATGCTTCAATACTACCCATATTATAATATTTTTGTATAAAATCTATAACATTACCATGCTCACCACATTGACCTCCAAAACAATGAAATTTATTTGGAGCACTTGTATGAGAATTTTTAGGATTAACTACAAAACTAGCTGTGCTTTCATTATGAAATGGACAACAACCTTTATAATATGGACCACTTTTTTTAAGTGAAATTTCTTTACCTATAACTTCAACAATATCAATATTGTCTACTATTCTTTGAAATTCTGAACTTTTTATTTTTTTATTTTTCATACTATTTCTTCAACTTTTTTATTTCTTCTATTATTTCTTCAGAAATTTTATTATAATATTCTTTATCTTTTATACTCTCTTCTTCAACATATTCTTTTTGTTCAAATAAACTTCTAACATTACAATTCATTTCTTTATACATTTCTTCCCATTTTTCTTCAATTCTTTGTCTTTCTGATTTATTCTTTTTTAATATATAATATAAAAACTTTAAATTATATATTAAATTATTATTATTATTTTTACATTCTTTTATAGCTAAATCAATTTCTTCTGGAGAATAAAAATTAAATATATTATACATATCTTTTGTATCATCTGAATTTAATATTGGTATTTTACCATCTTCAATATATCTAATCAAAACTATAAAGCTTTCATTTTCACTATTATCCTCTAAAAATTTATCTATATTATTAAATTGTTGTTCATAATTAACTTTTTTAATTCTTGTATTATTTAATATATTTAAAAAGTTTAAAACATAATGAAAATCTTTTATTCTACCATCTTCTTTTGCTTTTATAAAAGAAGAATTTTTAGCTATAGTATCTTTTAATGCTATACATAAAGGAGAAACATAATAAGTCCGTGCAACTTGAGCTATATATATATTATCACTATATGGTAACTCTTTTAAATCAGTTATAGACAAATATGTATCATATATAAGTCTAGAATCATCACTTAAATTAGACGGATCTATTATCTTTTTAACATTCTTTATATCTTCATCTAAATCAAAAAAATCATTAAACATTTATAAACCCTTAATTATAAAAGCAGGTTCAGTTTTATATATATCTGCCCTATCTTTAGAATGTTTACTTAAATATTGAGCATCATCATAAAATTCTTCTATATATGCAATAATTTTATCTTTATATAATCTTAAAGCTCTACCAACCCTCTGTAATGCTGTAGTTTTACTTGTTCCACCACCTGCCATTATAACAACATCTAATGCAGGTAAATCTAATCCTTCATCAGCTATAGTAGAAGCTATTATTTCACGTATTTTTCTTATTTTAATTTTTTCTACAACATTATTTCTAGTCTGAAGATCATCCTCTCCTTTTAAAAAAATAACATCATCACATAACATTTTCAATATATTATCACCATGTCTTAATCTTGTTACTAATACAAGTATAGATCTATTATTAATATAATGTAAATTAAGCAATTGAGCAATATACATATTCCTATATTCATTATCAGTTATACAAGCATCATAAACAAATGCGTATTTACCTTTCATTTTTAAATTAGAATGTTCTCTTTTAAATTTTCTAATAAATTTATCATATAATTTTGTATTATTAACGTTTATCTTATTTAAAATAATTTCATTCTGTAAAACATCATTATATGCTGCATTACATATTTCTTCTAACTTTGTATAAATATGGTGAACAAAATTAGTTGCACCTTCATATTTTATCCATTTTCTAATTAATTTATATCCATTATCATATTCATAAAGAATATCTTTTTGATTAATATCAGTAATATTAATAATACTTCTTTCCGATAAATCATCCCACATAATATCTACATTTCTACGCCTACCTGTATTAGAACCATTAGATGAAGGAGGATTATAATATATCACATTATTATTTCTATCTATCTTTACTATTTCATAAAAATAAAATATAGTATGATTAATATGGTTAAAAGTAATTTCAGGTTTAATTAAAAATTTATTTTCTATTAAATAAGAAGCACTTATTTTGCATAAAATTTCACCAAATATACCTTCTATTAACAAATCATCGCCTTGATCTCTCATTGGTGTTGCAGATAAACCTATACGATAATCAGCAATTAGAACATTATTCATTATATTTTGTTGGGTTTCTGATCTTACATGATGACATTCATCTATTATAACAACATTTACTGTTCTTAATAATTCTCTAACTTTTTCTTTATCTTGTTCCTTTAACTCTTTTTTTTCATCTATTTCTTCATTTATAAACTTTAAATATTTAAAACCTAAAGATCTTACAATTGTTTGTACAGTTCCAACAGTAACATCTTTTATATCTAATTTACCATCTCCAATATAACCTATTTCTATACCTAAAGCATTTTTTAAATGATTTCTTGCTTGTTCTAATAAATCTAATTTATGTACTAATATTAATGTCTTTCTACCTAACTCTTGAACAACTTTACACATAATAATTGACTTACCACCACCTGTAGCAACCTGAATAATACCATTTTTCTTTTCTATTGCTATTTCTACTGAACTTTTTTGATAAGGATGTAATTCTTTTATTTTTGGATGAACCCATTGATAATCAAAATATCTTTTAGATTGTACTCTATTATCTTGAATAGTATATTGTATGTTTATATCATTTAAAAATTTTACAATTTTTAAATATAATCCTGTTGGAAAAGATAAATCTTCCATAGAGAATAGATGTATTCTACCATCCCACCTATTATTTTTAAAAGATGGCATAAAGTCAGCCTTCTGCATTCTATAAGATAATAAAATATTTATTTTCTTATAAATATCAGGCTGTAAATAACCTCTTAAATAAGAAGTTACATAATTTAACTCAATTATAACAGACACTAAGAAATCCTTACAATTAAATTTATTGGTAATGTATATAAAGAAGAAAACTTTGCCCCATATTTAACGTTTTTTAAATATAGATACAATTCATCTCTATCTAAATATGTTGCTTTATATTCTTTATTTTCTGTAGTAATAAAAATATATTTTTTACCAACTTGTAACTGCATTATTTTATTCATAATAATTCCTATTGCATAAACTTATTATTAAAAGTACTAGAAGAATATGGTTGTTCTGAAAAACTTTTATTATTTTTATTTTTATCATCACTATCATCGTAAGAAGTAAATGAATTTGCTCTTAATGTTATTATTTTCTTAATACAATTGTCTCTTGTTTTTATTCCTTCTACTGCAGCTATTGCCATATTTAATTTATATTTTGAAAATATCATAGCTTCTTGTTTTTCAATAACACTCTTACAAATCGTTGCTTTCATTTTTCTAGTAGTAACATCATCTGCTTCTATAGTTTCATATTGTGTCGCATATTCTACATTATACTGTGATTCAGCTAACTCATACATCACTTTTGCTTCAGCTAAATCTTCAGAAGCTTTTTGTACAGCATAGTTCATCCAATCCATCCATATCTTTAATTCATGATAGTCTGCATATTCACTTATACGATTTTTAGGATCTAATACTTCTTCTACATTTTTAGGTATCATACAAACTCCTTATTCCATCTTTTTGTATTACTCTCCAATCAACATATTCTTGTGAATTACTTGTTTCTGATCTATTTTTAGCTAATAAATGTATTGTTGAATTTCTACCTTTATATTTAGATAATTCTATTGCAGAAATTTTTAAATTATATTTAGCTAATTCTATTTTTCTTTTTAAATCTTTTACTTCTTCTCTACCTTTAACAACTATTTTCATAGCCTTAATACTTGAGTAATCTTCTCTTTTTAATGATAAAAATATATTAGATTCTAAACAAGATAATTCTAATTCTAATTCTGAAAGTATTTTTTTACAATTTATAACTTTAATATTAGCAATATAAATAGGATAATGCATCCAAGATAACCATATATCTAATTCTGTATCATCAGGATTTTTACTTAAAGAATTTTTAAAATTTAAAACATCTTTTTCATTTAAAGGAATCATTTTAAGCCCTTGGACTATCACATGGATTATTTTTATATTGACAATTTTTACATAAAAAATTTTCTCTAGGTTTTTTAGGAAACAAATCACTATCAACTTTCATTATTATAGCTGTTGTTACATTTAACATTTTTTCTATATCTTTATAATAAAATGTAACAGGGACAAGATTAAAAGACCTAACATAATATAAAGCAGTATATTCTACAGAAGAATATGGTATATTATATTTTTTACAAAATGCCCATTGATATAACCTAA
>JALNZQ010000019.1 GCA_023229165.1 Methanothrix sp. | reverse complement strand
AATCAGAAGCTGATTCACAACATAATAATATTGCATTATTACCTAAATCATGTACAACTTCACATGCATTTAAACGACTCAATACTTCTGAATAATAATATAATTCATAATCCTCTATAGATAAACCCTTATGATAATCTTGTAATAACCAATTTGGAGGAGCTAACTTCTTATATTCTCTTCCTTTATACCATTCTGGTGATTTTAATGCTATTGATACAGCCTGTATATTTGTTGCACAACGAGCAAAATTTGAAGTGTAAATCAAAATATAAACTCCGACCAATCAGTTTTAGAATTAATTTTCCATATATAAGCATCTAATGCTGCAATAGATAAATTATTTTTTTTAGCTATCTGTCTAAATTCTTCTTCCATTAATAAATATTGTTTACCATCTTTAGGTGTTTCTTCCCATTTCATAAATTTAATAATATGTGTATCAATAATAGCTAAATCCTTTGCACCTAAATTACGAAGAAAATGGCTTGAAGCTTTCCATCCTAAACCTTTTACTTCTTTTATTAATTTTATTCTTTTTTCTTGTTCAGATAAATCACTATTTATAATATTTTTTAAATTACTAAATATAGTTTTTGCATATAAAAGATAATCAGCTTTTCTTAAAAATCTTACTTGTTTAACAATTTTACGTAATTCTAAATATTCAATATCTTTATTATAAAAATCTTTAGATATCAAAGTATCTATAACTTTTCTATTGTTAGTAAATTTTGTTTGTGGAGCACATATAGCAAAACACAAATCATAAAATACTTCTGACCAATATTTTTTTATAGTAAATCTATTTAAAACTTTTTCTATATTATATTTATCTTCTTCAGAAATATTTAAAAACATATAAAAAACCTTTTTAATAATGATAATACATAAAAAATATTCTGTATCATCTTCTACAACTTTATAATTATCCAAAATTGCTAATTTTTCATTATTAACCCAAATATATTTTTTGCATTGTTATAATTATTTTTATTTAATTCTATCATTATAAACTACCCATTATTTTAAGTAAAAATTTATCTATTTTAATAAATTGCATTATTCCAACCCTTAAAATAGAAGTTTATAATCTTTTGCTCTAAAAGTTCATCAACACTACTAACAAAATTACTTACAGCATTTAAACAAAAAGGATGTTTTCTATAATATTCTTCTTTTGTAATCATTATAATTGGTTTATGATGTTCCCAACCCCAAGCTAATTCAAACATTGTACCTGTTAATGGTCTATTTTGACCAAATGTATCTGTATTAACCACTATAATATCTGATTTTATTACACATTGATAATCACGATGAACAATAGCATTAGCAGGAACATTTGATTTTAAACCATCATCACTTACTTTTTCTTCTCCGTTTAATGGATCAAACCAAATTATAGGATATCCTTTACCTTTCCAATTCATATAATGATCACGTATTTTTTTACGCCAAGATTTACATTCTTCAATAACACTACCTTGTATGTAACCTGCAAGGTAAACTCTAATTGGGGTACTATCCATAACAACCTCCTTTGATAGTTTTATATTACATAGAAGTAACCCACCAATAAATATATAATATAACATCAAGTTATATTTATTATAAAAATTTTTATAATAATCTTATATCTGTATATTCTAAATTTAATGAATTGGCTACAGCCTCATTAGTTAAAAATATCTTCAAAATTTTTAGAACTAAAACCTTCACAAGAATCTGTTACTTTAAAAAAATGACTCATTTGTTTTTCTAACATATCTCTATCATCATCTATAATAATATAATCAGAAATAAAAGGATGTCTTTTCAACCATTCTTCTATTTCTAATTCCAAGCTTCCATTAATATTTTTTATCACCAAAAACCATAATTAGAACGCATAAAACACCATAGATATCAAGAAACATTATTCTTGGCATTCCTAATGTCTTTCCAATTTATTGGGACTAAAAAAAAATCAAAGTTAAAATCAGCTTCCGTCCCGCACTTCTTACACTTATACTTAACATGATTATTTCCATCATCGTCATAAGTATCACTAATAAAGGAGTCATCAGAGCATAAATCATTTTTACATTTTCTACAGTAAATAGAAATTCCTCCACACGTTTTTTTCTTCCTATCTTGTGGCTTTTTCTCTCCAACTATTCTACCACGATTAAGCTCCATCAATATCTCATGAATTTTTTCTTTGATATTCATTATGGTTATTCCTAATTTATGTTTTATTATCTCTAAAATTATCACGTTATTTTTTTCTTACATAAGTATAATAAGTATAAGAAATATCACCATTAATAACTTTAGGAATACCTTCTATTTCAAAATCTTTTTCAAATTCAGGAAAAAAGACATCACCATTAAATTCTTTATTTATAACTGTTAAATAAATTTTATCTATATAAGGTAATGCTTGTTTATAAATAGTACCACCACCAATAATAAATAATTCATCTAAATTTCCTGAACAATATTCAATAACATTTTCAAGACTACTAAAAACATCACAATCTTTTATATTATTTATAGATTTAGATATTACAAAATTTGTTCTATATGGTAAGGCTTTCCCAATAGAATTATAGGTTTTTCTACCCATAACTATTGTTTTACCAATAGTTAATTCCTTAAATCTTTTTTGTTCACCTTTAATTTTCCAAGGAATTTCTAAACCATTTCCAATTACTCTATTTTTACTCATTGCTGCAATTATTGAAATTATCATTATATCTCCTAAACAGCAATTTCATATTTTAATTTTCCATGATTTTTATAATCATGAACAATAAAATTATCTGAAGTCCAATTCAGAACTCCATTAAAATTAGGAATTTCTAATGTTGGTAATGACATAGGTTCACGTTCTAATTGTATTTTAGCTGTCTCAATATGATTTTCATAAATATGAACATCACCTAACATACCACACACTCTACCAGGTTTTTTATTAGCTTCAAGAGCAATCAATTGTAAAAGTAATGAATACGAAGCTATATTAAATGGTATACCTAAACAATAATCACAACTACGCTGATACCAATTTAAGTTAACTGTTTCTAAATTTTCACCAGTACAAACAATCTGAAACAATAAATGACATGGTGGTAATGCCATCTGATTTAATTCTGCAGGATTCCATGCAGATACAATCATTCTTCTATCATCTGGATTTGTTTTAATTTTATTTAATATATTTGCTAATTGATCTACACCATTAAAATCTCTCCACTGTACACCATAAATTCTACCTAAATCATCTTCTTGTGCCATTTTCTTTTTTGTTTCTTCATCATTTCCATACGGAACTTTCTTAGGATTACACCATTCATCCCAAATATGACATTTACGATCTTGCAACCATTTTTTACTATTTAAACCTTTAATAAAAAATTCAAGTTCTGTAGCAATCATTTTTAAAGAAACGTGTTTTGTTGTTAATAGTGGAAAACCTTTTGACATATCATGTTCTAACATTGCTCCACTAATAGATTTTGTTCTTATACCTGTTCTATTAGGTTTAAATTCACCTTCTTTCAAAATTCTTTCTAAAATTTCTAAATAATTCTTCATAAATTATACTCCTTATTATTACATTTAATTTAATATTCATAATTTTTTGTTAATGCATTACAAATATCATTTAATGCATTTTCTGAATCATTCCCTTCTACTTCTACTCTAATATATGCACCTTCAGGCATAGCTAACATCATTGTTTCTATAATGCTTTTTGCATTAGCTTTATTTTCTTCATAATATAATGTTATTTTATTTGGATATTTTGAAGCTATTTTTACTATTGTCCCTGAAGGTCTTGCATGAATTCCGAATTGATTTATTACTCTAACAACTCTTTCTAACATATATCCTCCTTACCAACTACTTACATCTGTT
Source organism: Methanothrix sp. (assembly GCA_023229165.1). GTDB lineage: Archaea > Halobacteriota > Methanosarcinia > Methanotrichales > Methanotrichaceae > Methanothrix. Next base: position 16,129 of record JALNZQ010000019.1, on the reverse strand, counting down.
AAATCTAATTCTTTCCCACAATCACACCTAACTTTAATTATATTACCTATACCAGTTGGAGTAAAACAATAAGTTAATAATCTTTTGCATTTTTTTCTATGCTTTTCCTGCCATTTTTTAAGTTTTTTATCTTCATCTTTAGATATATCAAAACTATAAGCTATATCAAAATTTTCATTCATATTCATACACTTCTAATATTAATAACTTGTGGAACAATATTAAAAACTTTTTTAACATATTATAAACCTTTATCACTTGAAACTTGAAATTCTAATGTTAGATTACTATTGTCTAATTCTATAGGAAATGGTGATGGCAAATTAGTAATTATATGAATTTTATCAGTGGTATTAGTTAAAAATACTGTTATTTTTTCTATAACTAAAGAAAAATTATTACTATTACCATAAGATTCTGTAGCTACATAACCATTAATAAATCCAGCTAATTCTTTTTTCATTAATTTTATCCTTAATATAAAATAACTATGGAATAATATAACAAATAATTTTAAAAAATCAAATTAAACTATCCATATATCTGATAAATTTCTATCTTTTTGTTTATTATCTAATCCATATCCACAAATAAATTCATTTTTTATATCAAAACCACAATAATCTATATTTACACAACATTCTCTATTAGATTCATGATTTCTTACTAAAACACAAGTTTTTAAAGATTTAGGATTTCTAGATTTTAAAATATCTAAAACTTTAGCAAAAGTTTTACCTGTTAAAATTATATCTTCAACAAGTAATACATCTCTTCCTTCTATAGATGTATTTAAATCTAAAATTATTTTAACATCATTTCTACCTTGATTATTATTATCAAATCTACTTGCTATCATAAAATCTATTTCTAATGGTAAATCTATTTCTCTAATTAAATCAGAACAAAAAATAAAGGCACCTCTTAATAAACCAACGACAACCAAATCTTTATCTCTATAATCTCTTGTTATCTGTTTACCTAAATTATGAACAACACTTTTAATTCTACCACGATCAATAAAACTCTTCATATATTCTCCAATTATAAAAATATCTAATATAAATAAATTAACAATATTTATCTTTATCATTAAATTTTTCTTTATAAATATTTACAATATCATCTATATTAATTAAATTTAGTACTCTTTTTAAATATGCTTTATTAGATGTAGCTAAATATGCTTGAATTTCATCCATTATTACATTTTTACAATAATCCATATTTAATAATTTATTATATATATCATTAAAAAAATTTCTATCTAGCTTATCTGTTATTAAATTCATTGTTTTTTTATATTTTTTATCAAGATAATAATAAGCATGAGATATTTCATGTTCTAAATCATGACTTTTATATACACCTATTAAGTAAAATTTTTCATCATTATTTAATAAAAAAGAAATTTTATCTAACAAATTTCTTTCCTTATTTAATAATTTATTTTCAAATAATCTAAAAAACTCTCTTACTATATTATCAGGAATATTAAAGCCTGACCAATCAGTAGTATATGTAAAATTTCCATTTTCTTTTGCATATATATCCATATATTCTTCTAAAGTAAAATAGCAACCACGAATACCTTTATATGGAGACTCATAAAATTCTTGTAATCTCATAAAAGTACTAGTTATATCATATTGATTATTAAATTTTAATAAAAATACTCTTTTTCTTATTTCTTTAATTTCTATATTCATATTATTATCTTAAATCAATATTTAAATTCATATTATCATACATATATAATAAAGCTTCTGCATTACCAACAGCATCATCTACAGGATTATGAGTATGTGCTGTTTTTCTAAGTTTCTTAAAATTTTTAAAAGTATTTTTAACCATGCCTTTATATAGTGAGCCTAAATTTGTAGAAGAATAGCCAAAAGGATTATTATTTAAAAATTTATGAAAATAATAACAAGTAAACATCCAATCAAAACCATTATTATCTGATATAAACATATGTCTTCCATTAGAATTTTTATTAATCCATTTTTCAAATTCTGTCATAACATATAATGGATCATCAAATTTTAAAGTATCATCTCTAGTTCTATTAAAACTACTTAAAGCATCAACTTTATAATTATCAGAAATTGGTTTTAATTTTCCATGAAATGTTTTAGTTAAGGAATGTTCAACAATAACTGCTCCTAATTCTACCATTGAATATAAACCTGGTACAGGGCCATCTGCTTCAATATCAACCATTATCCAACTCATAATAAATCTTTCTTAAAAATATAATACTATCAATTATTCCTTTTTATTTTTTATATTCTTTATCTGCTTCTTTTATTATCTTTTTTAGACATATTTTTTATAATCTCTGATAATTCTTTTAAAACTTTTATAGCATAATCAGTACACATATTTTACTTCTAAATTTTGTTCAGTCTTTTGTACTTCTTTACTTTCTTTTTTATTATTAAAATATTTATCATTAATATAACTTAAACTTATCAAAATTACCATTAATATTACAAAAATAATAATTTGGTATGGTAAAGATTTTTTAAATTTTTCTTCTGTAATTGGTTCAAAAAACAAAAAACAATCTATTTTTTTCTTATCCATTTTTTCATTTCCTTTTCATATAATTCTATGGTATTTTTACTGTTCCACCATTATCTATAATATTTCTTAAACTTTCTTTATCTACAATATTAAACATTTCTATCTACTTGAATTAAATATAAATTACTCATCTTCTTTTCAGCTTCTAATCCTTGTCTTTTTCTCATAACTTCTATTATACTCTTTCTTGAAGTATCTATCATATCTAATACATTTATAATATCTTCATCATTAATTTCTCTATTTTCAAAACCCTCTACCCACCAATTAATTGTTTTACTTTCTTCATTATCTTTTCTAATTGTAACTTTAATCATATAAAACCTTTCTTTATTTAAAATGGTGCGGTAGGTGAGAATCGAACTCACGAAAATCCACTTTGGAAGAGTGGCGCAATACCACTATGCGACTACCGCATAATATTCTTTTAATTAATCATTAATATCTAAATTTTATAATATAATTATATTATTAATAATTAGGTGGAAGGCAACTATTCCGTGTCGGATTGTATACTGGTGCATCCAACTGTTCTTGCATAAGCTACAACCATTATTGAACTTATACTCACAACCTACGTTCTTTTAATACCCTAACTATTAATAATATTTAAATTTAAAATGGCTGGAGAGGAGGGACTTGAACCCCCAATGATACGGTTAACAGAGGGACTTGAACCCCCAATGATACGGTTAACAGCCGTAGGATCTGCCATTGAGCTACTCTCCAATAATTTATTACCAATCATGTTCATCTTTATTTCTATCAGGATTATAAAAATCTCCTATTTCATAACCTTCACAATTATTCCTAATAATATTATGTCTTTCATAAAAACTACGATTATTAATTTCATCTGAAGTATAACCATATGCTTTTAAAATTATAGTCTGTATATTCCAATCTTCTATTTCTCTTTCATCCATTATATCTCCTATTATTATTTATTAAAATGGTGTGGTAAGGGAGATTTGAACTCCCGAAAATCTTGATTGGCAATCAAGCGCACTTGACCTCTATGCGACTACCACATTAATTTTAATATAACAAAAAAAATATTTAAAATCAAATAAAAAATTAATAGCCCGTGGGGGACTTGAACCCCATCATTTTCAGCTTGAAGGGCTGACATCCTAACCTTTAGATCAACGGGCCAAAAATAAAGAGGGCAGTGTGGGATTCGAACCCACGAGATCCTTTCGGCCCCGAAGTTAACAGCTTCGTGCTCTGACCAACTGAGCTAACCACCCAAAATGGCTGATAGGGAGGGACTTGAACCCCCATAGAATTTTACCTCATACGCTGCATTAACAGTGCAGTCTCTTGCCATTAGAGTACCTATCAATAAAATGGCAGGAGTGACGGGTTTCGATCCCGCTACCTCTTGGTTGACAGCCAAGTGCTCTCCCGATTGAGCTACACCCCTATAATATTTAATAGTCGATAGGGGAATCGAACCCCTGTAACTTGATAGAAAGTCAAGTGAACTAACCACTATTCTAATCGACCAAAATTCTTATATCCAAAATTTCAAAGATCTATAAAATAAAAAAGCCCCGTTCTTTTCGAACAGGGCTTCTTAATTTTTCTATTTTAAATTAAATTATAGAAGCCCTGTTCGTGATGGTTCTCCATCATTACCATTATCGTTACCATTACCACGTTCATTAACAATAATTACGAATAACATTTGCTTCACTCCTTTTAAATTTCTTTCTTTTTATAATATAACAAACTAAATATAAAAAATCAATTACTTTTTTAACAATTTATTTTATTTCAAAAAATATCGGTTTTATTTTAACAACCTTCTATTGGCATTAAATCTCTTAAAACAACTCTTATTGTAGATTTAGGTTTTGGACTACAATTAGTACAATATCTAACTATTTCAAAATGAGTTTTACCTCCACAACAATCACATTTAATATTATAATGATAATATTTTCTACTTACTATAGTTTCTTTACCACAGCAGTCACATTTTCCAAATTCTGCTTCACCACACATATATTATATCCTTTTTAAAATTCTAATAAAGCCCATATATCAGGTAAATTAGATAGTATTGCAGCTATTATAATAAAAACATTACTTTCTAATATACCAATTAATATAACAAAAAGCATTAAAAAAATCTGAGAAATAACAAAAAATAAATTCTTTTTTTCAAAAAAATTATTTTTATTAACTAAAGCTTCAGGATATAAATCCATAATAAAATGGCTTAAAAATGCTAATGGTAATGATAACCACCATATAGGTAAAAGTTTCGCTATTGCCATACCAATAGAAGCATGAAGTGCAGAATTAGCCATATTAATTTCCTTTTAAAAAATTAATATTAATTTTATTAATCCAACTTTTACCAATTTCCTGATATTTATCAATATATTTAATTTTATCTGTACCATATATTTCTCTATCTAATTCTCCATCTACTCTATTAAAAACAAATTTAGGATAATATTTACTAAATGTATTTAATAATATTAAATTTGTACTAACTGTTTGATTTCTTGCTAAACCACCTTCTAATGGATACATATAACATAATAAATCACCTAATGAACCAAATTTAATAGCATCTTTATATGATTTATTATTAGTAGTATAACCTGTACCTAAAGATAAAATATTAATATTATCTTCTAACCATCCTAATTTTGTAATATCAATTATAGCCTCTAATAATGGACAATTTGCATTACCTGTTCCACCATCTAACCATACATTTCCATTTTCTCTTATATGTTTAAAATAATATGGTGCAGCAGAAGTTCTTTTTATTGCATCTAATAATTTTATTTTTCCATCTTTTTCTTCCCAACTTTTAAAATAATGAGTTTTACCATCTATTTTATTTACAGATGTACAAACAAATTTTACTAATAAATCAGATAACAATAAATTTTCACCTATATATTGAGTAAATATAGAATCAAAATTTGAATTATTATATTTAGAAGTTAGAAATGGTATCCAAAAAAAATTAGGATTAAATATTTTATATACAAATTTATACATTAAAGCATGTAATTCTTGTGCATTTATTTTTCCTATTGATAATACACCACCAATAATTCCACCAACACTTGTACCAACAATTAAATCAAAAATTTCATATAAAGGCTTACCTATTTTAATTTCTAACTCTTTTAAAAATGCTGTACATATTATACCTCTAGCAGCACCACCATCTATTACAAGTATTCTTTTCATAGCAATCCTCCTTAAAGATATATTATAATATAATTACTTTATTTTATAAATATTTATATCATAAAAAAATACCTTCGGCATGAATCGAACATGCGACATCAAATTTAGGAAATTTACGTTCTTATCCACTGAACTACGAAGGTTTATTGAGAGGATTTAAATTTTCATTGGTGCATTAGCATAAAATAAATTTTATTTTCTAACTCTAAATCTATTCTAAAAACCTCTTTTATAAAAAAATAGTGGAGCTAGTGAGATTTGAACTCACGACCTTCCGCTTGCAAGGCGGATGTTCTCCCAACTGAACTATAGCCCCATAAATGGTACGCCTACAGGGATTCGAACCCCGATAATGAGATTAGAAGTCTCATGTCCTATCCATTGGACGATAGGCGCATATAATTTGGTAGGGATAGAAGGAGTTGAACCTTCGAATGGTAGCTTATCAGACTACTGCCTTAACCAACTTGGCTATATCCCTATAAAATTTAAAAGAACTTGGTAGGGGTGAAGGGACTTGAACCCCCATGCACCATTAGCCTAGTTTAATGCACGGCTTATAAGACCGCTGGCATACACCCCTATAAAAAAAGAAGCCCCATCATTTCTGACAGGGCTTCTTATAATCTTTATAATAGTTTACCTGTCAGACGCTATTTGCATCCTCTAATGGCTATTGCTGCTATTCTAATTCTTCTGACAAAAATAAACATGATTTTCTCCTATTAAAGTATCTCTCATTAATATTTTATTATTATTTAAAAAATATCGGTTTTTTCTTATCTATTTATAATATAACAAAACATCAACAAAAAATCAATAAAAATTTATTTTGTTGATGAAATTTTTTCTATTTTTATATTATTTCCAACAGTAGAATTCATATATTCTTGTATTTCATTTTCTAATTGTTTTATTTCCTCATTTTTATTAAAAGCTATTTTTCTAGCTCTCATATAAACATCTATAATAATTTTTTGTAATTCATCTCTATTGTTTTTATGTATTTCAAAAATTTCATCTCTTGTTATAACCCATTCTCCTATATACATAGTATCAATAAAATCTATTTCTAATGCTTTAATAACATTAAATTTTAAATCAATATATCTTTGATAATCATCTAACTCATAAGACAAAAGATGATTATTTATAAAAGAAGCTCTAATAACAGATTCCATATCATGAATCATTAATTTTATAATAGCTTGATAATATCTATAATCTTGATATAAATATTTATCTTCAGTATATATTTCATTTTTATCTTTTAATTTACTTTTAAGTTTTTCTAAATATACTTTTTGGTACAAAGTTCTTATATTAACAAATTGTTCACCTATATAATTCATTTGTTCTTCTAATCTTCCTTTATATTTAATTTCAGATATTTTAGATACAACATAAGTTGTTTTTGTAAAAGCATGTCTGAAGTCAATAGCATAAGGACATTTTGCATGGGGATTTTCGGGGATTTTATTAATCTTACCACTAGAATCTATATCAAAACCTGTACCACCTGGAAGTTTTATTGATATTTTACCTTTTAATAAAAAAGTTGTTATAAATAATATTGACACTATTAATATTATTGCTAATAATACCCAATGATTTGATACTGCTGTAGAAAACCATTGACTAATATTAAATTGAGTGGCAACTTTAGTTTCTGCAAATAAAAACGATGTAAATAGTGCTATTAAAATATTTAATTTAATTAACATAACAAACACCTTTTGGATAAAGTTAATTATGTTAATTTATTATTGAAATTAAAAATATCTATAAAAAATAAAATTATCTTGTTCCTGTATGACCAAAACCACCATCAACTCTCAAATTATTATCAATATGTGGTAATTTATCAACAACTTCTAAATCTAATAATTCTACTTTTTGAACTACTATTTGAGCTATTCTATCTCCACGACTTATTTTTCTTTCTACTAATGAATCATTAATTAATATAACACCTAATATTCCTCTATAATCACAATCTATTGTTCCAGGAGAATTTTCTACAACAACGCCTTGTTTTAATGATAAACCACTTCTAGAACGAACTTGAATTTCATAATCTTTACCAACTGTAACTCTACCACCTACATCAACTAATATTCTATCATTTGGTTTCATTATATATTCTTCAAGAGAAACATCTAATATTTTTTCTTTAATTTCTTTATGTTTTACATTAGAAAATGGAATTGTAATATTTTCTGTTTCTTCATGTGTGTATATTTTTATAATTTTATAAGCAAAAACATCATAGCCAGAAGAATATTCAGTTAATCTAACTGGTATTTTTGCATCTTCATAAACTTTTTCAAATAATAATTTAGGTTTAATTTCATCCATGTTTTTACTTTTCCTTTTTATTTAAAATTTCTTGAATATTTTTTAATAGACTTAATACTATATTAGAATCAAAAGAAAAACCTTTAACTTGTGATAAAGCTGTTAAAATAAAAGAATTTACTTTTAAATTTAACATTAAAATTTCTCTTAATTCTTTTAATTCTTCTTTTTCATTCATTTTTATATTCACAATTATCTGATAACAAACAATTATTACATTCTTTATTTTGACCTGTTATAAAACAAATATTTTTATTATCTTTTTTATTTTTTTGTTTTGGAAATACCATTCTATTTTTTGTTACTATTAAACCTACAGTACCAAAAAGTTTTTTATAACAACAAATACCAAAAGGCCCTCTACCAGCATAATAATGTCCGGCTTTTATTTTTTTACCACATTCTATGCAAGTAGAGGTTATTTCTTCAATTTTAAAAAAATTTTCAGACATATTATATAATATTAACCATAGTAAATAAAGAAACCATTAAATCACTCTCATCTTCTAACTTAAGTAAAGTTACTTCAATTTTAATCATTGAAGCAGAACTTATAGAACTATTTAAATTAACATTAAAAGATGTTACTAAAATATTTTGTTCTTTTCTTGTAATATTATTTATATTTTTACATGCATTATTAAGACTATATTGCACTTTTGCATCACGCATTAAATCTTCTACTAATTGTTTGTTTTTTTCATCCATATTTGCATGTGAAGCAACATTATATTCACCACTTTTAGCATCATAATTAAAATATAAATCACCTAATTTTTTCATAATATCCTCCTATTATTTAGTTGTTTTTTTAAGATCTTCTATTCTATCAATTAAGTTAGCTTTATTAGATTTTAAAACTTTTATGTTTTCACTAATAGTTAAAAGTTCTAATTCAAGATTTTCTATATCTTTTTGTTTAATTTCTACTTCTTCTTCTTTTGTAGTTTTTAAAACTTCAAGTTCTTCTATTTTAGTTTTAATTTTATTAACCTCTTCTATACCAGCATTTATCATAAAACCATTAACATCTAAATTTCTAATTTTTTCTGAATTCATATTCATATTATTCCTCCTTATTAAAAACTAATTTTAAATCTTCAATATTTTTTGTTTGATAATATTTAGGTAACGAATTAATTATATTATAACCATAACCCTTAGTTAAAATTCTTCTATCCAATATTGCTAAAATACCTCTATCAGACTCTCTTCTTATTAATCTTCCAGTACCTTGTTTAAGTTTAAGAATAGAATCTGGTAAACTATATGTAATAAATGGATTTAATCCTTTTTGTTTTATATAATCCATTCTTGCTTCTATTAATGGTTCACTAGGATTAGCAAATGGTATTTTAGGTATTATAACACAACTTAATTTTTCACCTGGAACATCTACACCTTGCCAAAAAGATTCAGCACCGAACAAAATAGAATTATCATTTTCTAAAAATTTCTGAATCAATCTATCTCTTGAGCAATTAGAACTTTGTCTATAAACAGGATACTCCCAATCATTTAATTCATCAATAATAAGATCATAAACATCATTCATTAATTTATAAGAAGTAAATAAAACAAAAGCTCTACCTTTAGAAATTTTTATTATATCTTTAATTTGTTCTCCTACTCTTTCTGAAAACTGATCATTATTAAAGGTTGTTGGTTCTATACTATTTTCTGGAACACATAACATAGCTTGATTGAAATAATTAAATGGAGAACCTACCATAAGAGATACGCAATCACTAATGTCATCTAACCCTAATCTTTTTCCTATAAAATCAAAGCTATTATTCACTGCTATTGTAGCAGATGTTAAAACACATGAATCTATTCTACCAAATAGGCTTCCTCTTAATTCTTTAGCTACATCAACTGGACTACCACAAATTGCAACTTTCTTATCACTTATATCTAACCAATATGCCCAATCTTTACCACTCATAGACATAAGTTTATTTAAATTTCCTATTAATAAGGTTGTTCTTTCTACAAAAACCTTTAAATCTTTAATTTCTGAATTAGCATCAGTTTCTATAGTAATAGAATTAATTATATCCATTATTGTAGTTTTAACTTTTTCTAAAACACCTAACAAACCATAATGTTTAACAAAATATGGTTCTTTAACTCTTGTAGTAAAAGAACTATTTTCTTTTTTTGTATATTTCTCTCTTATATCATTAAAAAAACTTACAGTTTCAGCAGTAATCTCTTCTACTATATTAGACATTTCAGATATTTTAGTATTACCTACAATTTTTCTTAAAGTTTTATTATTATTAATATTAGAAACTAATGTTCCAACAAAATGTTTTATTCTATAATTACTAACTTGAATTCCCATAAAATTTGAAGCAACATTTTCTATATCATGTGCCTCATCAAAAATTACAACATTATGATTAGGTATTACAGCATTATCTATACTAAAACCAACAGATTTTCTTACTGCTAAATCAGCAAAAAATAATGCATGATTAACAACTAAAAGATTAGCTGTTTTTTGACGTTCTTTAGCCTTAAAATAAAAACAATTTTCAAAAAATTCACAAGATTTTCTATGACAACTATCACTTTCTGCACATATAACAGACCATAATTTGTTTTCTATTTCTTCATAAAATTCTTCTCTTGTACCTTCACCAGATTCAATATCTGAATCATTATTTTCTTCTAATTCCTCATCTATAGATAATATTGCTTCTATTCTTTTTAAATTATTATCAATATTTTCTTCTTCATCTAATAATGATCTTTTTTGTTTTGCAAGTTCATTAATTTTATAAAATTTAGAATCATCATTACAATAAAAAGATACTATTTTTCTTAAAGTTTTAATATTATCTATATTATCAGAATTTAAATATTTTAATAATCTATGAAAACATATATAATTTCCAATTCCAACAACTTTTTCTGTATTAAAATTAAATGGTAAAATTTTTTTTAAAAATGGTATATCTTTATTTAAAATTTGACTTTGAAGATTTTTAGTTTTTGTAGAAACAACAACATTAACATTATTCTTAATAGAATAATTAATAGCAGGAACAAGATAAGCAAACGTTTTACCAGTTCCTGTTCCTGCTTCTATTACAGCATGTTTTCTGCTATTTAATGCCAATTCTACAGAATTAGCCATATCTATTTGTTGTTGTCTAGGTTGATAATTAGGGCTTTCTTTATTAAAAGCTCCATTAATTCCTAATATTGAATTAATATATTCTGACATTGTTAAAACTCAATTCTAATTTATTATTAAAAATCTAAATCGCTAGTGATTTTTGGCCCTTCTAATTCTCCAATATTTGATTCATCTGATTCATCTATAATTTCTTCAGAATCTTCTGATATAGAATTATCTATAATTTCTAATTCTTTTTCAATTCCACTAAACATAGTCTCTAAATCAGAATTTAATTCTTCTATAACTTTGTGAATTCCATCAGTAATATCAAATAAATCTTCTTGGAATTTTTCTACAATTGGCATAAATTTTTCATATGATGGTAGATCTTCTTGTGCTGCAACTTTATAATCTACACCTTTAATTTTTGCTTTTAATAAATCATATTCTTTTCTAATTTTTTCTAATAACTCGTTCCCATTCTTCTTTAAATTTGTATCTGCCATATATAACCTCCTTAAATAAATTTCTGGTATTATTTTATAATATAACAAGATATAGATAAATAGTAAAGTTTATCTAAAAAAATATTTTTCAACATTTAATTATTTTTTCTTTAATTCTTCTAATATTTCTTTATTTACTGATATTAATTCATCTAATCTTTCCATAACTCCAATTATAGCTTTACCCATAGTAAGCAATGCTTTTTCAATAGCTCCAAAATCCATAAAACCTCCAATATTAAGATATATTAAACCATGTATCTAATTTTCTTGATGCAATATAATCTGCCATATAGACAATAAATTCATTACTTTGAGCATTTTCTAAATTTGCAGTATGTGGCATAACACTCCAATAGCCATAATGTCCTTCAATAGCTTTCATTATTTTATCAAAAAATGGCAATTTATACATATAAATTTCTTCATTTTGATAATTAATTTTTTTCATTCTTAAATGTTCTCTAACATAATATGGATGTAAATTATCTGTTGACAAATCGCATCCATTTTTTTTCTCTCTCCCCTCGAAACCAGCAGTCAATAAATCATGCAAAATAATTGCAGATAATACAACATCATAATCTTCTTCTTTTTCAACTTTAACTGTAGATCCCATATGATCATACCATCCTAAACCACGCATTAGAACTAATGACATATTAATTGCTCTTTTAATATGTAATAATAAACCTGATTTTTCACATTCATCAGCATTATGATATTTACCTGATTTACTTGCAGATGTAGTCCAAAAATAATTAGGAGAATAATTAACTAATACTTCTCTTGTAAAATGTTGTATACTTGGATTTTTTATTAATTCTACATAATTCATAAAATTAATAGCATATAAAACTTGTTTGTTATCTGCATTTCTTAACATTCCTACATTATTAGACTCGTTCATTTTTATCTCCATTTTTTTCTTTTATAGGATCATAAATTTTAACACGACTGCCATTTTTCCATAAAGTTACTTTACCAGTTTCACCTGACATAACAATAACAGATAACACATCCTCTCGCATAGATGTATAAATACCTGCTATATGCCTCATACCACCATTAGGGGGATTTGCTTCTCTTGCTGCTTTTAGTTTTTGTTTGTCATCCATTATTAAATTAACACCAGCAGCAACAACTTTACCATTTAGATGAACTAAAATTGCTCCATCATTAGGTTCTGTAGAAAATTGTTTTAATTTTTCGCCAGAACTTTCATCATTAATCCAAATTTTATCATCTTCTGTTATTAAATTATTATTACTTATAAAATCCATATTATTAATTATACCACTATAAAAATTACCAATAACTACTAATATGCCATCTCCTTTTTCATTTATCCAATTATCTGCAATTTTAGAAAGTTTAGAAAAAATTATATCACTAATTCGTTGCTCCTCTTCTTTTAAACCTAAAACTTCTGATACATCGATAAATAAATCATCCATAAAAAACTCCTTAAAACAAATTATAAATTAAATTATCTACCATTTTATACAAATCTTCAAGAGAACCATTATTTTCTATTAAATGTTCAAATCGAAAACTATTTAAATCATTTTCTGATGCATGTTCAGCACCATATTCTATATTTGGGCAATTATTTCTTGTTATTTTAATTGTAGTACAACCTATTTGTGACAAAGAAGCATTAAAAAATGAATCCGGTAAATTATTAATACTACCATAATATTCAAGTTGATATTCTTTCCATAATTCTTCATTAAAACATTTTACAATATTTGTATATTTTTCTTGATCATAAGCAGCACATAATTCTACAATTTCATTTCTATATCTACAATCAGAAATAATAAAATGTTTATTACCATCATTAATAGAATCTTTTAATTGTTCAACAACTTTATCTACCCAAAAATTTTTACCAAATTCCTCTCTAAACATTTGACCAACTGCTTGTAAAACTCTCCTACTAAATTCAGTTTTATGATCATAGCACTCATCATAAGTTAAACCAAAATATTTAATACACATATCTTTCAATGGTTTTGCAAACCATAGTTTTTTAGCTCCTGTTTTATTTACAATATAATCAGCTATTGTATCTTTTCCACTTCTTGCCTTACCATTAATCAAAAAAATCATACGAACCTCCAATTTTGTTTATACCCTCTTTTGGTAAATCTGATAAAAACAAAGAAGGTTTATTAAATATTATAGTACCATATTTTACTGAAGACATTGTATGTGTTATACACAATTTATTTTTAGCTCTAGTTACTGCAACATAAAATAGTCTTCTTGCCTCTTCAATTTCTGTATCTAAAGATTCATGTGGAAATACACCCTGATTCATACTTATTAAAAATACTGTATCAAACTCCAAACCTTTAGAACTATGAATAGTTGATAACCTGACAGCATCATCTTTATCTGTACTTGCGTTATCTGTTCTTAAAGACATATAATCTAATAAAGATTGAACACTTTTATCTTCTGTTTCTTTTATAGACATATTTATAATTTGTTCTATACTTTCTGTTCTATTAATTAATTCTTCATTAGTTTTTGCCTTTTCTTTTAAATAAGAATTATAACCAGTTTCAAGCATTATAAACTTAATTAATTCAACAGAATCATGTCTCATTGATCTTGCTTTAATAATAAAATCAGAAAAAACTTTAACTTTATCGTTATAAGATTGTAATACCTCTATAATAGATTTATTTTTAGATTCTTCTATTATTTTATCTATTGTTTTTTTACCAATTCCCCTTTTAGGAGTTTGGATACATCTTCTAAAAGAAAAAATATCATTAGGATTATCTATAAATCTTAAATAAGACATTATATCTTTTACTTCTGCCCTATCATAAAAAGAAACACCATGAATAACTTTAGCAGGTATATTTCTAACTGCTAAAGCATCTTCTATAATTCTTGATTGAGAATTTATTCTATATAAAATACAATAATCTTTAAATTTTTTGATATCTTTATTTTTTAATATTAAATTAGCTATAAAATTTGCTTGCTCTTTTTCTCCATTAAATTTTATAACATCAATATTTTCACCATTATCATTATTTGTCCACAACTCTTTTTTAATTCCTTTTTCATTTTTATTAATAACATAATTTGCAGTATTAAGTATTTTTTGTGTTGAACGATAATTTTGTTCTAATTTTATTGTATTAGAATTGGAATATATATCCTTAAAATTAATAATAAAAGATGGATCTGACGACCTGAAGCTATAGATGGATTGGGCATCATCTCCTACAACCATAAGTTTATTATAAATAGGATTATGAAGCTCTCTTATTAATTCAAATTGAGCATTATTAACATCTTGAAATTCATCAACTATTATAAATTTAAACTGTTTTTGATATTTTTCTCTTAATAAAGAATTTTCTTTTAATAATAATACAGTTTTAGAAATTAAATCATTAAAATCTAATAAAGAGCATTGTTTTAACAATTTTTCATATTCTTTATATATTGAAGATATCCATTTATGTTTATTTATCTCTATGTTATCAGGATATATTAGTCTATTTTTTAATTTTTCTATCTCTTGCTTTGCTCTACTTGATCCATCTTTTGTTTCTAAAACTATTTCTACAGCTTCACCTAATAATGATGTAGATTGATTATCATCACAAATTCTAACATTAGATAAACCTAAAAAATTCAAATTATCTTTTAAAATCTTATAACAAAAAGAATGAAATGTACTTATATTACTATTCATCTTATTAATATAATTAAATTTACTTATTCTTTCAATCATTTCGTCTGCAGCTTTATTAGTAAAAGTTATAGCTACTATTTCAGAAATATTATAACCATTATTTAATAAACTTTTAATTTTTTCAGTAACACAATGCGTTTTACCTGATCCTGCTCCAGCCAAAACTAACAACTCATTACTATTATCTAATATAACTTCTTGCTGTCTATTATTTAACATTTAATTAATTCTCCAACTCTTTATTTCTTATAACATTAAAATCTTTTTTTAATTCTTCTATTTTTTTTAATGCTAATGATAAATCTAATTTTATTTTTTTACTATTCATATCTAATTCTATAAAATTATTATCAAAATATTCTTTATAATAAGAAAATAATAATTTAAGTTCATTAGTTATATTTCTAAAAGAATTTAAACTATCTTTTAATAAGATAACTTCTTTAACTTCATTATTTATTAAAGTTATAGCTCGTATAAAATAATTTTCAATAATATCTTTTCTATGTATAACTTGAAATATTTGACCATTATTATTAATTAAAATATCAGAATTATTAATATTATAATCGTTTTCCATTATTATCCTAATTT
>JALNZQ010000218.1 GCA_023229165.1 Methanothrix sp. | reverse complement strand
GGTTTCAAATGATGCAAGTGCCGCTCTGACTTTAATGCCCAGCAGCTCGACCCCTGCAACAGACACAGTAATATCTGCGTTGATCACCAATCCCTTGTCTAATATTCTATCAATTGCACCAGCCAGCCCTTGGTCGGATTCTTTTTCAAGGCATACCATTCGTATCTCCTATTTCCAGCGCGATCCAGTCCACCTACTTAACAAAATATTTGTCCATATCGATTGGATATATAGATACCCCTGGCTATGCAGGAGAAATTGGAAATTCTAACAAATATAACATTTTTTAGCTAAATATATTAGATAGTTAGCCCTCATCATGCTTAGAGATCCAACTTCGTTAAGTGCATGCCAGCAACTTGTTGCACGGATGGGGCCGCCATGGTTTGACTTTAGCAATAGGCAAATCTTTAATTCGTATAAAATCGCATTTGCAAAGTAGTATACTTCCAGGAGGATATCGCACTGAGCAATGAAGTCGAGCTTGATGAGACCGATGCCAAGATCATAAAGGCATTGCTAAAAAATGCGCGCACAAGTCTGAAAGACATTGCGAAGGATTGTGAATTATCATCAAATGCAATACATAAGCGAATTCATAATCTAAAAGCCTCAGGAGTAATCGTAGGATCGGCGACGCTATTCAATCCGAGTATATTTGGCTTTAGATTTACGGTCATAATGGAGATCACCGTCAATAATGAGAAGAAAAATGACCTCGTAAAGTTTGTCCGTGAGCATCCGGACGTTTTAATGTGCATCGAAGGCATCGGGGTATGCGACGTACTCGCCCTTATCACAGTAAAGAGCGTCAATGAATTGGACTATGCAAAAGAGGCAATAAGGAGACAGACGGGAGTGAAAAAGGTGGCAACTATCATTATGATCGATGATATTCAGTTTCTTTTTGAAAACCTTGACATTTCAGGAGATAAAACAAATGAATGAAATCGATCGTCGTATAATGCATGAGCTAATTAATGATGCTCAAATTCCTTTCAGAAGGATTGCATTAAAGCTTGGCATCTCCCCGGAGACAGTCCGAAAAAGATATGAGAAAATGAAAACTGAAGGGATTATCAATCAATCCATGATATCCGTCAATCTAGAGAAGATAGGATACCGTGGCCTCACTTTCTTAATGATCGCCAGCAAAGATATAGCTGAAACCATCATTTATCTAAAGAAAATGCGCAATGTTATATGTGTGGCTAAGACAACAGGGGATTCCGACATATTAGTTATCGCTGTATCAAGGGATATTGCCGGCCTTCTTAGTTTGGTGGAAGGAGCAAAGATGTTGCCTAATGTAGATCGGGTGGAGATCTTCTTGAGTACTTTAGATGCACCCTTTCCTGCAAGCATCATAACTCCCGGAATGGCCTTCCTTCTCAGGAAAAGTGATGCGAAAAGCGTATTGGACCAAGTTTGATTCTGCAGCTTCTTTCTGAAAGCCGCTTTCTGGTCTAATTTTTATTAATTTCAAAAATGCTTCTGGCAATAGGAGCAATTCACAGGCATGCTTTTATTGATTTTAAGATTTAAGGATATTATATGGAAACATATAGCTGAAATCACAAAAAATGTTGATAATTTCCATTATTTATTGCTATAATAGAGTTATGTATTTATACCATAAGGAGACTGCGATATCAATAAAGAGTCGGTACGGGTGTCAAATGCTTTATCGACAATACAGACTGGGCTGGCAGCTATTCAAGACCGCGATTCAGACCTACGGCATTCGCCTTGACTGCGATTTTAATGCAGGATTTCGTGATTAGTAGTCTACCCAACAAAATCTGAGCTAAAGGAGGATTCTCTATGAATAGCATGAAACGATTTGGGAAATGGATCACCGAAAATCCCATAATAATCATAGTCATAGCAATACTCCTGACCATATTCTCCATTCAGTATGCCCAACAGATAGAGGCACAGGGTATGGCCACGGAGAGCTTTGTCAGCCAGGATTCTTCCTTATACCAATTATACGACCACCTCTACAAAGAGAACTTCGGAACAGATCAACTTGTGGTGCTGATTGAGGGCGATGATGTGGCAAAAGTTGAGGTTCTGAAGGCTGCCCTGCGTTTCTCCGATCATATGAAAATGACAAATGGGCCCAGGGTGGCTGCCGTCCAAAGCGTGGCCGATGGTTTGGCCGATGCAGAATATCAAACTAGCGGCATTCGCCTGATACCCTCCCAAGAGAAGATCGACCGAATCCTGGAAAGTGCCGATCCGGCTCAACTGAAGGCGATCATGCCTGATCGCAGGCATACCATGATCGTTGTAGGCGTGCCTGCCTACCTAAAAGAGGGACAACGAAATGAAATTTTAGCCGAGATGCAGTCTGCGGTCAAGTTTGCAGAATTTCCTGCCGGGTATGGCTTAACCATCACAGGAGACCCAGCGTTCCAGGCAGCCGTTGTGGATATGATGAATAATAGCAACGGCTCGATACTTGCCCTGGCTGGATTGCTAATGGTAGGCGCCCTGCTCCTGGTCTTCAGACACGTCCGGTGGCCCCTCCTACCCATACCCGTTGTCTTCCTGGGCATAATCTGGACATTTGGGGCTATGGGATTTTTGCAGATTCCCATGACCATGGTCTCCTTTGCCGCCTTTCCCGTCCTGATAGGAATCGGCATAGACTATGCCATCCAGTTCCACAACAGAATAGATGAGGAATTGGTCA
Source organism: Methanothrix sp. (assembly GCA_023229165.1). GTDB lineage: Archaea > Halobacteriota > Methanosarcinia > Methanotrichales > Methanotrichaceae > Methanothrix. The sequence continues at coordinate 2,052 of JALNZQ010000218.1, read as the reverse complement.
AAGGTAAACCTCCGGTAGAAGCTGCCATTAATACGGTTAACCATGTAGCCATCCCGGTAATCGTCGCTCTGACTGTAACCGAGGCAGGCTTCGTCGCCCTGCTCAGCTCCACTGTGCCTATGATTAAAGATTTCGGAAAACTCTGCATTATAGGTCTTGTCATGTGCTACCTCTCCGCCCTTTTCGTGGGTGTTACAGTTCTCCTTATATCGGAACGAAAATCGCCCAGAAAAATGAGAGATAAAAGCCAATCCGGTGATACCTCGGCAATTGGCGCTTTTCTTGAGAAGATCGCAGATTTCTGTGTCGATAAGTGGAAAGCAGTGCTGGTCGTGGCTCTGATATTAGCCCTCGCAGGAAATTATGCAGACTCGCTGGTTCCCATCGAAACAAATGTCCAGAACTACATTCCCCAGGACCTGACACCTCTGGTCGATTTCAATCATATGAAAGCGTACTTCGGCGGCACAGACTCTCTAAAATTCCTAGTTCAGGCGGACGACATCACAGATCCAGAGACCTTAAAGTGGATGGATGATTTCAGCAACTATTTACTTAAAACCAGATCCGATCGGGTTGAAAGCGTGATCAGCTTGGCTACTTATATAAAACAGGCCAATGGCGGAGCGATTCCGGATGATCAAACCGAAATAAGGGAGATAATTAACGCCCTGCCTGAGGCCACGCGGGGAACATATCTGACCGGCCACAGCCTGGCTATGGTAGAAGTAAACCTGGGCGATTCCGAGCGCAATCTGGAAACGTTAGGAATGGACCGCCTCGTAACTGAGCTCAAAAAGGACATGACATGGATGACTCCACCACCCGGAGTCTCCGTTAGTGTGACCGGCGATCCGGTGCTTAAGTCATCAGTCATAGTAGCCCTTACCTCAGGCAGGGTGGAGATGTCGCTGCTGGGATTGGTGCTCATCTTCATCCTGCTTCTGGTAATATACAGAGACCTCATCAAGGCCCTTCTGCCGGTGCTGCCCATGCTCGTGGTGATTGGATGGATGGGCGGAGTTATGTATCTGGGCGGATTGAAGTACACACCACTTACGGCCACCCTGGGCGCTCTGGTCTTGGGAGTAGGCTCAGAGTATGCCATCCTAATGATGGAACGCTTCTATGAGGAGCTGCACAATGTTGGCGACCCGTATGAGGCACTGAAGATTACTGCCAACCATATAGGTTCGGCTCTGGTGGCATCGGGAATGACTGTCATCTTCGGGTTTGCCGCCCTGATCTCGTCGCCCTTCGATATAATCAGCAACTTCGGACTGGTAACCGTGCTGTCGGTTGTCTTCGCCCTCTTCACCACGTTCACGGTCTTCGTAGTGCTGATGATCAGGATGGAGATCAGACGTGAAGTACTTGAGAATGCTAAACAGGACCTTAAAAAAGCAATTGCGCTAATCAATAATCAATCATGGAGAAGAAGCAATGGAAATTAAGTATGCCATCGCCGTGGCTTTCATGTTGACACTTCTGGCTACATGCCAGGCCCAGAACGCCTACATACCCTATGAACTCGGAGGAGACAATTACTATACCATGTACGGCAGTCCGGATATCTCTGCCAGTATTTCCGGGACGGATGAGTTTGAGCGCGGAGATACCGTCACTCTGTATGTGGATTTGACCAACTACGGAAGGATTATCGGCTTCAAGGAGGATCAGACTCCTCAGAATCCCAAAGAGTTCGCTCTGGCTGCAGCCGAGCTGCAAGACGAGTATAAGAAGCCTACTGCATTGGGAATCACTACTCGCCTCACTTCAGGAGACCCGCAGATCGATGTCAAGTCCGGCGACCAGGTTGTCCAGTCCCTTAAATCAGGAGATAAGATCCAGTCGCCCTTGAAATTCACCCTGAAGATAGGAGAGCATGCTCCTGCCGGAAAATATCCGCTCGAGCTGAATATGTATTACGACTATCAGGATAATGTCCGGGTCTATGCCTCGACTCTTGTCACCAGCGGAAGCTCACCGACCCTGGCAAATTTCCAGGAATCCTACATCTACCAGAAGGCCAACCAGACTGCGCCGATCGTT
>JALNZQ010000217.1 GCA_023229165.1 Methanothrix sp. | reverse complement strand
TAAGCTGAAAATGTTTCTGGATCGCATGGAGACTGAATTAAATGTTGAAAACAGAATTTAAACATACGGGCCGAGTATATAAAGTCCAAACATTCGGGACTCTACAGTTGGAATGTGCGCGATTGTTTTCCCACGAGATGCCGCCTGCCACTGCCCATATAAGGCCGCAGCAATCCTTGACCAGTAGCATCTCGCCACGATAGAATGCAGATCCCAGGCACGCTCATAGACCCGCAGATCATAAGGCTCTTTCGAGACATGAACACCTGTCTTCAAATTGCCACCACTGCATCATAATAAGGCGACGGCAATGTGGGGTACGCCCGGAAGACATGACGGAACACTGCTTCCGCCTTTTGGGCCACATCATCTTCGCCATACAGATCAACTGGAAGCCCGGTCTTGTCATTCCATAAGAAGTCCCTAATAGTAACACGCACGGCATCGCGAGTCGTTTCCTTGTCGCGCCACTGATCGATTCGGAGCTTCTCCTCCTTCAGCGTCTCCAGTAATTCAGCAGCGACTTTTTTGATTCGCTTGATGTCGGCAGCCTTCAGATCTGGCTTCTTCAGCAGATCAAAGATCGCTAATGATTCTTCATCAAGTTCTTCGCGAACCGCACGGCCTTCTTCCTCATTGAGTTCTTGGACAAACGTGATCAATGCCTCAAAGGTCCGCTCGATTGTCACCCGGTCCTTCTCACGATTGTATTCATCAACGATTTTCTCATAATGTTGCTGGAAATCGGTTCGCAGGGGGTTTTGTTGCAACAGTCGCTGCAGTCGGTTCTCTACAGCCTGGCGAAGGTTCTGGACCGTTGAGTTCATTGTCCGTTTTCGCTCAAGCTCCAGTTTGAGTCGATCAAAGTCAATTTTGCTGATGTCGTATGGCTTCTGCCCTTCGGCGTCAGGACCGGGAGGATGCACTCCAATCGCATCGTCTACGATCTTTTGCAGCTTGCGCATGATGTCCGTAATATCCGCCTGTTCGCGGTCTTGCTGAAGGCTCTTGTAGACGATGTTAATGGCATCACGATCATCCCGGTAGGCATTCACGCCCTGGACATTTATGCAGGCCTTGAACTTCTTGAAGACCTCTCGGCACATAATCTCGAAGCGCTTGCGGGTCTCGTCATTCTCGTTGACCGCTTCCTTGCACGCCACGATGGCTGCAATGCGCTCGAAGTCGGTCTTATGGATAACGTCATCAAGAGATGCACTTCGCGCGTCAAGAAAAACTTGCACCAGGCTGATTGTTTCAGCCAGATCGGCCAGTAGCTCCTCTTCCGGCCTGGCAGGATCGACCTCACCACCCTCTTCGCCCGAACGAGTGCCCGCGAAAGTTGCCAGGGCTTTACGCAGGTGTCGTAGGATGCCGCAGTAGTCGACGATCAGGCCGTTGTTCTTGCCCTCGTTCACGCAGTTGGCGCGGGCAATGGCCTGCATCAGGGTATGGGCTTTGAGGGGCTTGTCCAGGTAGAGGGTGGAGAGGCTCGGCACGTCAAACCCGGTCAGCCACATGGCGCAGACGATGGCGATGCGAAACGGATGCTCATCCGCTTTGAAAGCATCGTCCAGGCCGATCCGCTGCATGTTGCGAAACTGAGGCTTGCGACGCATGGACTCGGGCAGGTCGATGCCCTCTTTGATGAGCCTGCGGTGCGGCGTGATGTCCAGACCCCACTTGCGGAATTTATCGACCTCGCCCTGCTCCTCGCTTACCACGACTGCCGCCCGAGTCTCCCGCATCCAGTCGATTTTACGCTGCAGGTCGATCTCCTCCTGGCTAAAAAAGGCCATCTGCTGGTCGGCAGCAATCGAAGGCAGTCCCGTTTTCAGTTCAGTGATGCGTTGATCCCAATACTTTGTGATCAGGTTGTACATCCGCACGCAGGTTACCTTGTCTATGCAGACCAGCATTACCTTCCCATTCTCCCACGCCGTGGAGTAGTGATGCACAAAATCCCTGGCCACCTGATCGAGTCTTTTGTCGGCGGTGATGATGTGGTATTCGCGCTTCAGCTCCTTCTCCAGGCGCTGCTGCACATCGATGTCATCCGTCTCAAGCTCCTCCAGCTTTTGAGCGATGCGCTCGTTGATGTCGCCGATGTCCACGCCCAGCTTCTCGCCGCGAGCATCGTAGTAGAGCGGCACTGTAGCCTTGTCCTCCACCGCCCGCTGGAAGTCATAGGTCGAGACGTAATCGCCGAAGATGCGCCGCGTGATCTCATCGTCCTTGAAGAGCGGCGTGCCGGTGAAACCCATGAAGCTGGCGTTGGGCAGAGCATTTCTCATGTTGAGCGCCAGAGTGCCGTACTGAGTGCGGTGCGCCTCGTCGGTGATTACTATTATGTCGTCACGCTGGGTGTAGCCGACGCTTGGGTCCACCTTCTGATTGAACTTCTGGATGAGCGAGAAGATGTAGGACTTGTGCTCGGCTAACAGTCGGCTGAGGTGGGCTCCGCTGGAAGCGCGGCACGGCTCGCGGTCGTTGTCCACCACGCCGCAACCGGCGAAGGTCTTGTAGAGCTGCGTGTCCAGGTCGTCCCGGTCGGTAAGCATGAGGAAGGTAAAGTTGCCGCCCAGTTTGCGGTGGACCTTGCGGGTGAGCATCACCATGGAATAGCTCTTGCCCGCGCCCTGGGTGTGCCAGAAGACCCCCAGCTTGCCCATGTTTATTTTGCGATCACGAACCGCGTCGATGGCCCGGTTGACGCCCAGAAACTGGTGGTTTTTGGCGAGGATCTTCTTCGGCTCACCTCTGGACTCATCGAAGAGGATGAAGTTCTCCAGCAGGTCCATAAAGTTCCTTTTTTCGCAGATGCCCTTGAGCAGGGTCTGCATGCTTACCGCCCCAGGTTCCTCTTCTGCCAGGCGTTTCCACTCGTGGAAGTGCTCCCAGCGGCTGGTGATTGTGCCGATCTTTGCCTGCTCGCCATTTCCAAACATGACGATGGCATTGTGGTGGAAGATATGGGGTATGGTGTCCAGGTAGTCGGAAAAGTTCTTTTCGAAGGCGGTCTTGAGGTTTTTGTGGATGTTCTTGCATTCGATAAAAAGCAAGGGCAGGCCGTTGACGAAACCGATTATGTCCGCCCGGCGGCGGTAGAGGTCGCCGTGAATCCAGAGTTCACGCACGCAGAGAAAGTGGTTGTTTTCCGGCACGTCAAAATCGAAGAGTCGCAACTTCTGTCGCTTCAGCTCACCCAGGTCATTCCTGAATGCAACCAGCACGCCCTCTCGCATCAGGGTGTACTTCTCCCGGTTGGTGGCAGCCATGGTCTGTGAGGCGACGGTGGCGGTGATCTGCCGCAGGGCGTCGTCGTAGGCGGCGTCGGGCAGACCTGGGTTCAGTTCCGCCAGCTTCAGGCGCAGTGTGCGTGTCAGCACCACCTCGCGGTCCGAGGCACGGCCCAACTGACTGTTGGGGCCGAAGCCCTCTTCGTTGTAGGCGTAAACTGACTCCCAGCCAAGATGCTGCTCCAGGTACTTGGCGGTGGTCTCCTGAACGAGGGTGCCTTCGGTGTAGGTGCTCATTCTGCCCTCCAGTGCTTTTGATAATTTGGTCCGTCGGATCGTGGCCTGTAAGTTGGCCTGCTAATCTGGATTGCAAGCGGGAATGGAAAATCAACACCAATGATAGCCGCTTCTCCCGGTTGGAGATTTGGCAAAAATGATGATGCAGATAGATCAATTTCACCACATGCCCGTTCTACAATTTCTCGATCCCGATCATTTGTTAGTCGGTGGACCACTAAAGTCCCCATCTGACTTAGGACGCCTTCTGTAATATCGCGAGGTCGCTGTGTTGCCAAGCAAATATTCAAACCGAATTTCCGCCCTTCCTTGGCGATCAGCTCAAATGCATCCAAGCGAGAGAACATGTCTTCAGAACCGATCTGGCGACCGAGAAAATTATGAGCCTCATCCACAAAAACCACTGCAGGATTTGTTTTGAATTCACCTTGTCGTGCAATGGATAAGAGATAACGACCAATCGTATTTGCAATGATCTCTCTTGCATAGAATTCGTGCTGAATTCCGCTTAGGCAAATACAAAGAAGATTTTTGTCTTCTTTAATAAATTTTCTGATTAGATCCGTAATTGCCTCATCAGTAGTTTCTGCAAACACACATTTATAAGCAACAGATGAAATTACAGAATTTATACGAGTAATTAGTGAAAGACAATGTGTATAATTACCATCCTGGGCACCCCATTTTGTGTAGTCTTTTCCATAACCGTCAGGGTATACACATTCTTCATATATTTGCCTTGAAAGAAGAATTACATCAAATTCTTGAGTCGGATTATCCAATTTTTTACCGATTTCTTTCTCAGATATCTTGCTATGAATTTTGCTCTTGGATCGATTCTCTTTAACTATTAGCCCTCCATCAGCTAATTCAGGACAAATCTTTGCTAAACGAAGACTGCGAATCGCCTCCCTCAATTTTGGCCCTTGGACTTTGCCAGAAGGCTGGAATAATGCAAGGAAATCGGATTCTTCAAAGCTTGTAGGGGGTATAGAGCAGGCAATAGATCTCTCCGTTTTATGCACAGGCTCTCCCAAGTGGCAATGCGTTACTTCTGCGCCACTGAAATCTCCATATTCGCCAGTTGCATCTAAGAGAATGATCTTGCCCTTGTGCTTGATGCATTCTTCAATTATGCGTGCCGTTGTCCAACTCTTGCCACCACCTGTTGCACCTAGGATAGCACAATGACGACCAAATAACTTTTCCGGCGTTATGCTGACTT
>JALNZQ010000216.1 GCA_023229165.1 Methanothrix sp. | reverse complement strand
AATGGCGAGTCCTGCAGATAAGACATCTTTTATAAAAGTAAGTAAGAGGGATAATTGGTTAGTAAGATTATTTAAGTGGTTATTGAGTGATGGTGAAGATAGGGTTTGGTATGGTGATAGAGTAAGGATAAGATTCGGAGATAGAGGGGAAGCTGAAGTAAGAGGTATTAATTGGGATAATGAAGCAGGTTGTTATATTTATGAATGTTATATTTTTAATTATTCTGAGAATTTTGGTAATGTAAATTTATATTTTAATGAGATAGAGAAAGTGAGGTAGACTATGTTTAAGTTTATTAGTAGTTTATGGAATTCTATTGTTAATATGTTTAGTAGCATTACTGAGTTTGAAGAGAATCAAGATAAGTTGAGTGAAATATTATGGGGTAGAGATAATGATTTGATTACTGATTTATATAAGGGTAAAGAATTAATTGAGAGTAATAAAGATAATAAAACAATTAATTTAAAAGAAGATGGTAGTAATTTTAGTATAGTTACAGAAGAAAATTCGAATAAATGTTTTGCAGAAGGAGAGGAAGTAAGGGTAAAAAAGGTTGGTGTTAAAGTGGCGAAGAGATATTTGGGTAAGAGGGGTATAGTTGAGTGTATATTTTTTAATGATGATACAGGTATAAATTTAGGTTTAAGAATGAATGATAGAGTTAGTTTATTATGGGTATTAGAGAAGGATGTAGAAAAGGTAGATAAGTAATATGGCAAGTGTTTCTGATAATAGAGATTTAATTGAAAGATCAATGGAAGATATATTAAGACAAAACGTTATGAATGTAAATTCAAGTAGAAATAGATTTTTGCATAATCATCCTAATTTAGAGAATAGATTAGGTCTTAGATCTGATCATGTAATAGTAGATAGGGATGAATGGCAAGTGGTAATAAGACATATTGATGGTCAGTCGGTAATGGATTTAAGTAGTACATTATATAAAGATAAAGATAAAGATAAAGATAAAGATAAAGATAAAGATAAAGATAAGTTATATAATGATTGGTGTAAGAGTGTAAAAATTAATAATGTTTTAAAGTTAAAAGATGTAGTTAATTTAATATGAATCCTCTATTGAATTTTCATTTAAATGCTGGTATTGGCACAACAAATTTTAGTGATGATATGAATAATTTTAGATTTATAATACCTAAAGAATTTAAAGAAAATGAAAATTTTCCGTTAGATTTAGATCCTGTGGAATATAGATATATACAATCAATAGATTATTTACCTTTAGTTAATCCTGATAGTATAGCTATAGATGAAGAAGGTAGAAGGAGAATGCAATTAGTTAAAGCTGAGATGGTAAGATATATAGAGGAATATGGGCTGAGATGGTAAGATATATAGAGGAATATATGTTTTTATATTATAGACACAGTCATATAAAATTTTATGATTAACTTTTATTTGGATAGATTTTATATTATAATATTTAAGGAGATAATATGGTTAGAGAGAAGCCATGTAGTAATAAAAAGTGTAAATTTTATTGTAAGGATAAATATTTGTTACATTGCAATGGTTTTAGAGATGGTAAATTTCATTGTATAGATAATTGTACTGGTTATATAGCAGAAGAGTTAAGTTTGATTGTAGATAAAACAACACCTTCTTCTGTTGTTAATGATTATTTTATTAAACCTTTAGGTTTAAGAGTTAGTTTAAAAGATAGAATCAAAGCAGCTTTTCTTGTATTTATGGGTAAGGCATGTGCTCATATATGGTATAGCGAGGAAGATATAGAAGATAAGTTAAGTTTTTTAATACCTTATTATCAGGAAAGAAAGGTTAAAATAGATTGTAGTAATAATACATGTGAAGGTTATGATGAAGCATGTAGGTGGAATTGTCAATATAATTCTAAAGTAATAATGATGTGTAGATTATATGAGCCAGAGGAAAAAAGTATTGAGGGGATGTGATATCATGGGTAAAGAGACAGCATAAGTAAAGAGGTAGTTATAATGAATATGAACATAGAATTTAGTATGATGTTTGATACTCATACAATTGGTGATGATAATATTAGAGAGTTAATAAGTAGGGCAAGGGGAATATATCTTCGTGCTCTTTGTGAGATGCCACCTTCTAAAGTAGCTTAAATTTTAGGCTTTTTAGATGCAAAACAATAACAAATGTTAAAATTTGTTAAATTTAAAGGATCGGAATAACATGAGTTTATATAATAAATTTAGACCTATGGGGTATAGTGAAGTAATAGGTCAAGAGGGTATATTATCTTCATTGAAGAATATGGTAGCAGAGAATAGGGTTAGTTCGACTATATTATTTTATGGTCCTAGAGGTACAGGTAAGACCACATGTGCAAGAATTTTTGCGAAGGCATTAAATTGTTTAAATCCTAAAGAACCTGGTGTACCATGTGGTGAATGTGAAAATTGTAAAGATATAGCAAATGGTGATTCTTTGAATGTTATTGAGATAGACGGTGCGAGTGCCACAGGCGTAAATGACATGCGAGAAATAAAAGCTGCTTCTACTATGGTTGGTATAGGAGGTGGTTGGAAGGTATTTATAATAGATGAATGTCACATGTTATCGAAAGCTGCACAAAATTCAGCACTTAAGATGTTAGAAGAATCTCCTGATAAGACAGTATTTATATTAGCTACGACAGAGCTTCATAAGGTAGAGGGTACGATAGTAAGTAGAGCATTAATGTTTGATTTTAGACCTGTTACTGTAGATATAGTAGCAGATAGATTGTCAAAGATTTGTAAGATAGAGGGTTTTGAGTTTGAAGAAGCTGCATTAATTATGATAGCTAAGATAGCACATGGAGGTGTTAGAGATAGTATAAGTATATTAGAGAGGGTAGCAGTAGAGAATGGCAATAAGATATTAGTAAGCGGTATAGTGAGGTCATTAGGTATAACTCCTACAGAGACAGTAATGAAGTTAGGTAATGTTTTAAAGGGAGATTATAAGAGTAGTATAGAGATAGCAAGTTCAGTAGTAAACGATGGTAATGATATATTTCAATTTTTTAATTCAGCTATAGATTATTATAGAGGGGTTTTAATGTTGAAGTTAGGTATGAATCATTTGGTTAAAGTAGAGAATCAGATGATGAGTAACATGGATAATGTAAGTGGGTCAGTTTCTCAGGAGCAAATTAGTAAAGCTATTTCTATATTAGAAGATGGTATAGGTAAATACAAGTATACTGAAGATAAGCAGATTCTTTTAGAGATTACATTATATAAGATAGCTGATAATGTAAAGATTCAGAATCAGACGAATAGTATTAATGAAGTTAAGGTTCCTATGCAAATTGATGAAGATAAGATTAATATGATGATGCAGTCTCAACTTCAGAAATTTATGGCTAATATTAATTGGGGTGGTATAGTTGCTTCGAAACCTATAGATAATACGAACATTCAAGAAGTTAAAAACATTTTACAAGTAGAAAATAGTGAAGTAAGGCATGACACAGTCAATAAGGCGCAATATAGGCAAGAAAACGCTGTTAAAAACGATGATCTTGCGAATAAAATGTTAGCTTATTTGAAACAGAATTGGAATAAATTTTTGAATATATTAAAGGGTAATGGTTTAGATATTGTTTCTACTACAATTGAGGTATCTGAGCCAATAAGCTTTGAAAATAATACATTAAAATTGAAATTTAGTAAAGATTATGAAATGCTTGCTGAAATGTTTAATGGTCAAATGGTAGGTGATACAGCTAAAATATTGTCTAATTGTATGGGTGTTAGTTGTAATGTAGTAGCATTTGTTGAAAGTACAGTAAATGAGCAGGACACAGTCAATAGGGGCTATAATAACAAACCCGAAGAGTCTAAAAAAGAGATAGAGATGCTTAAGTTTTCTCCTGATATTGTGGTAGAAACAACTCAAAAAGTTGAAGAAGCTCAAGATTCATTTGAGGTTAAAAATATAGCAGGCGATACATTTATGGCAAATTCAGTACCTGAATATCAGCAACCAATTGAGACACAGTCAGATTTTGGGCTACCTATAGAGGTTGTAGAAGAAGAAGTGAAAATGAGTAAAGATGATCCTGTTAATATGAATATGTTAGATATGATGTTTTAAGATAATGATTTTCTATAATTGTTATTTCATAATTTTTTGGAGGTAGTATATTGAATAGTTTGTTTGATTATCAAGATTTAATGTTTTCTTATGGTTTTAAATATACTTCTTTAAATATATCTGCTGATGATAAATCTAATGTTTTTATAATTGTTAATGGTCAATTTTTCAAGTATTTGTTTTTAAGAAAAAAGATAAAGAAAGATATAGATGAAAAAAGGCCATTAGGTATAAAAGTAAAATTATGTTATGAGTTATAAGATGAGTTTAATATATTAAATTTATGACTGTGTCTTTAAATGTTAAAAAGGGTGATAAAATGGATGAAGAAAAATTTGAAATAGTATTAGAAATAAAGCAGAAAATAGATCAAATAAAAGCTGGTCGAAAATATTTTGAAAAATGTATTGAAGATATGGTTTTAAGTAATGGTAAGTTCTCACGTTTTGTTTTTAAAGATAGTGACAATTATGATGTATTAATAAAAAAAATAAAATCATTATTAATATCGATGTATGATGAAGAAAAGTTAAGTAGATTAGAAGAAGAGTTTAAAAGTTTATAGGGGGTTAGTATGGATAGGGGGAAATTGGAGAAGGGTTTAGAAATAAACGATAAGATTGCAGATATAAAGAAAGATAGAACTATAATAGAAGGCTATTT
>JALNZQ010000215.1 GCA_023229165.1 Methanothrix sp. | reverse complement strand
TTCCGTTCATCAGTGGCTGGCCAACCGGGGCTACGCCGTCTTGAGCGTCAACTACCGCGGCTCTACGGGTTTCGGCAAGAGTTTCATCAATGCCGGAAATCTGCAGTGGGGCAAGAAGATGCATGATGACCTCATCGATGCCGTGAACTGGTCTGTGCAGCAAAAGATCGCCGATCCAGAGAAGATTGCCATCATGGGAGGAAGCTACGGTGGCTATGCCGCATTAGCCGGTTTGACCTTCACACCCAGCATCTTTGCCTGCGCCGTGGATATCGTGGGCCCCTCCAACCTGATAACGCTCCTGGAGACCCTTCCACCTTACTGGAAGCCGGATATAGAGCAGTTCACCAAGAGAGTGGGCGACTCCCGAACTGAGGCGGGCAGAAAGATGCTACAGGAACGCTCGCCCCTGAATTCGGCAGAGAAAATTGAGCGGCCCCTGCTCATCGGCCAGGGGGCCAACGATCCCCGCGTCAAGCAGAATGAGTCCGACCAGATCGTCAAAGTCATGCAGGCCAAGGGACTTCCTGTGACCTATGTGCTCTACGCAGACGAGGGTCACGGCTTTGCCCGTCCCGAGAACAGGCTCTCCTTCTACGCCATAGCCGAGGCATTTTTAGCTGAGCACTTAGGCGGCAGCTTCCAGCCAATCGGCCAGGATTTTGCAGGATCTAACTTAACCGTGCCCGCCGGAGCAGAGGAGGTCCCCGGACTGGCTAAAGCTCTGGGAGGTGAGACCTAGAGCTTTTCTCTTTTTCTATTTCATCGTTTTTCGGCCAAAGCCCTGAAGTATCCGCTCATAATGCATACCGCATCTTCTGGCCCCACCTGCTCGAACTGCTCGCAAGGAGTTCCCCGGTAGCAGGGCAGGTGATGGATGGTGCAAACGGCCAGATAGCCACCGTGGCCGGCCTGGGAGGCAAGATGTGGGCATCTCTCCTCAGCGGGCTTGAAAACCATAGCCTGCGGGTCATGGGGATTGATGCTGCCGTCTGCTAGAATGGATGAAGGGTTGACTATAAAAATACCCAGGCGAAGGCAGCATTGGCCGCAGCGCAGGCAGAGCATTATACGCCCTGAGGACGGGCAGCCTAATGTAGCTTACGAGAGTTCGCGTTCTATGCGCTCGATTTTCTCTTTGTATTTCTGCTGTACCGACATCAAAGCCATATCCACGTAGCTGGAGTCCTTCACGGCAACCTCAAAATCCATGAGGGCTTCACGATACGCTTTCAGGTAGACATACATCATCATCAGATACAGATTGTGTGAATTCTTCAATTCCATTAACAACATCTGCCTACTGCTTATTTGCTCCTCTTTGAAACGAGCCGCTCGGGCGGGCAGCATAATCATAGCTTGTAATCAGAGCGCTGTCTGTACGAAAGGCAACACGATAAATTCCAGCATGGAATTATATAAAGATTTTTGCACCTCATTCTTAAAAGTTGTGAATTCGAGAATTTTAAAAATGAAACAAATAGGATCGATAATAGTAATAGATTTAAGATATAAGGACTAATAATTTGCAGAGGAGATCATGAGAACATGAGAATTTTAGTGCCCCTGGCTGAGGGATTTGAGGAGATTGAAGCAATTTGCGTCATCGACATTTTGCGGCGAGCCGATGTGGAGGTTGTAACGGCGGGATTAAAGGAGGGGCTTGTGGAAGGCTCTCACAAAATCAAGATGCTGCCGGACACAACCCTGGAAAAAATCGACTATCGGGACTTTGACGGGCTGGTTTTGCCCGGAGGAGCGCCGGGCTTTGTCAATCTGGGAAATGATGAGCGCATCCTGAACATGGCACGGGAGATGGACAGGGCGGGAAAGCTCGTCGCGGCGATATGCGCGGCTCCATCGGTTCTCATCAAGGCTGGCGTTCTGCAGGGGCGCAAAGCCACGGTCAGCCCATCGGGAAAAGCCCAGGTGGAATCTTGCGCCCATTTCAGCGAGGAGCGGGTAGTGGTGGACGGCAACCTCATCACCAGCCGCTCGCCGGGAACGGCTCTGGAGTTCGCCTTGAAGCTGGCGGAGATCCTGGCGGGAAAGGAGAAGATGCAGTTGGTCAAAGCGCAGACGCTGGCCATCTGCCAGGGGGAATAAGGGAGTCCTCAGAGCTGGCCCTTCGCCATACAATGAGCGAGAAAAAGCAACATGCAAAACTCAATGAACTCCAGCACCTTTAGGCCAATCCATTGTTATTCGAGGCTAAAATCAGTGGTGATGGAGCAGGCCTCGCAATGCGAGCTTTGATGAAAAAGCTTACATCAGTGGTTAGATGATAGGACCTTGAGGATCTCATGGCAAAAGGAATTACGCGCATTTCTGTAAAGGGTTTCAAGTCCCTGGCCGAGGAATGTTCCATAGAAATTCGCCCCCTGACGATACTGGCTGGAGCCAATAGTTCAGGCAAGTCGAGCATAATGCAGCCATTACTCATGATGAAACAAACATTAGAAGCCAGTTACGATCCGGGAGCTCTCTTGATCGCCGGTCCAAATGTACTTTTCACATCGACACAACAATTTCTCTCCAAATCAAATGGCAAAGTCTCTGACTCTCTTAGAATTGAGTTTGATTTAGATAGTTCGTTCTCTCTTACGGAAACATTCAAAAGAGAGCCAAAAAAGTTTCTTGATATCACTGAAATGACGTATATTGAAGGAGAAAGGGCAACAACTTTGCGCCCTGGAATGGGACATAGAGATCTCCTTTCAGCAGTTCCTTGGCTCGTAGACGTATGGAATAACTTCATAAAAAAACAAGGCAAAAAAATTGAAGATGATATTGAATTAAGGACATACCGAATTCGGTGTTTTTTGGATATTGGATATTTCCCAATTAAGAAAGCAGATGATACAACCAATGCACCACCTATCCTAGTGCGATACATGTCCGACACCTTCGGGGCTCCTCTGCGTGGAATACTCCATATATCTGCTCTGCGCGGGAATCCTCAGCGCACTTACAAAATCACAGCAGTAACAACACAATTTCCGGGCAAATTTGAGGATTATGTTGCTAGCATCGTATATCACTGGCAGATTTCAAAAGATGCATGTTTTGAGGAGCTAGGAAAGAATCTTGAAATTCTTGGACTAACTCGCAAGGTAGTAGCGATAGCTGTTGATGATACTCAAGTTGAGCTTCTTGTCGGGCGTCTCCCCGCGAGTTCCATCAACAGCGAAAAGGATATGGTGAGCATCGCCGATGTTGGATTTGGTGTATCTCAAGTCTTGCCAATCATTGTTGCAATCCTCACCGCCAAACCAAGTCAACTGGTCTACATCGAGCAGCCCGAGATTCACCTTCACCCTAAAGCCCAGATAGCCATGGCTCAGATCCTGGCAGATGCAGCCAATCGTGGAGTCAAAGTTGTTGTAGAGACCCACAGCTCCCTTTTGCTTTTGGGTATTCAATCACTTGTGGCGGAAGGCAAGCTTGCACCCGATATCATCAAGTTGCACTGGTTCAAGAGGAGGCCGGATGACGGCGTTACCGAAGTATCCAGCGCTGATTTGGACGAGGCGGGTGCCTTCGGTGACTGGCCAGAGGATTTCGCCGATGTCGAGCTGAGTGAGCAGAGCCGCTACATGGATGCTGCTGAGCTGCGTTTGAGGAATAAATGAGCCTCAAAGATTCAAAACGACTGGTTATCGATGCCGATGTTGCCCAAGCTGCCGGTGGAAAGGATGCAGTCTACCCAAAGCCGAAACATTGCAGAGACTTCCTGGAGGCAGTCAGGGTAATATGCCATCGAGTAGTCATGACCGATGAAATCAAGAAAGAATGGAATGATCATCAATCGAATTTCACAAGAACATGGCTGTACAAAATGTTTGGGGCAAGAAAAGTTGAGTTCATAGATAATGCCTCAAATCCGGATCTTCGTCGCAAGATAATGAGTTCTGCCCATTCGAAGAAGGATTGCGTGGTAATGATAAAAGAGGTTCATCTGCTGGAAGCTGCATCGGTTACTGATAATTCGATCATGATGACAAAATAAGATGGCTCGAAGAAGGAGCTGAGCTTAAAGATAAATGGAAGCTTGCTTGGCGTGATGTCAAGTAAGGATTTGTCGTCCAAGAGTACTAGAGTCGAGCCCGCAAAAAAAAACTAAATGAGAGGCTCCGGCTGCTTGCCCTCCGGCGCCAGCGGCAGGCCCGCTCGGTGCAGAGCCAACGGCCCGGGAAAGTGCAGCGCCCGGTTCAAGAGCAGCCGTTTTCCCTCGTAAGTCAGGGCAAAGACGGGGATGGAGATGCCCATCTGAAGGCAGGCATTTTTGCCCACGATATCCCGCACCGCCTTTGAGGCGCAGGACCAGACCAGATCGCAAGCTTCCGCCAGGACGGTGGCCTCTGCCTCACTGATGCCGGTAGTGTGAACAGCCAGCAAAAAGGGCCTTGCCGAAAGCTCTTCTCCCCGCACCCGAAGGGCAGCAGCCTCGCTTGCATTGGTTCCTGCAATGGTCACGGCGATCTTCTGAAATCCTGCCGCCACCGCCTTTTCGAAGCCTTGCACCTGATCAAACGTTGCCTTCCGGTCGAGGAGAAGGCAGCCCCTTTTCTCCAGCCCCTCCTGGATCTCGGCGATGGGCTCCGTTTCGATCAGCCCGGTCATGTGTGCGCCTATGGCCTGCAGCACATCCGGCCTTGCCGCTACCACAGTCCCCGCGCCCTCGCAGACGACCACAGCAGCGTCCACCAGGCCTTCTGTCATGGCATCCATCAGGATCTCGGAGGCACCGAAGCTCACGGGCTTTTCCTGC
>JALNZQ010000018.1 GCA_023229165.1 Methanothrix sp. | reverse complement strand
ATTTTGTAAAGTTGGCCAAAAACGACATCAACCGACCTCATATCTTCAACGAGATCCCGTTTTAATATGGTCATTAAAAGGAGCGAAAACCATTCTTACTTTTCCAGCATGCTACTATCAGTGTCTGCTCATCCTTTTCCCGGAATAATTCACCTACGAAAGCATTATGATCTCAAGCAACAATGAGAAAAGACAGGGGATGGTTAATGCTGATCAGAGATTTTAGACAAGGCCGCATCCTTTTTGCCAGGCTCGACCACGGTGCAGATATCATCGGCCAGATCACCAATCTGGCAGAGGAGAATGGAATTGAAACGGGTGCTTTGAGCGCCATCGGTGCTCTCTCTCGGGCAGAGCTGGGCTACTACGATCAGGTTTCTCACGAGTACGGCAAGATTTCTCTGGAAGAACCAGTGGAATTGGCCTCTTGCTCCGGAAATATTTCCATGCGGGAAGGCCTGCCTTTTGTGCATGCTCATGCCGTTCTATCGAACCGGACAGGAAAGACATGGGGCGGCCATCTTGTCAGCGGCACCATCTTTGCCGCAGAGCTTTATTTGCAGGAGCTTTCCGGCCTGCCCCTGAAAAGAGTACCTGATTCGATCACAGGCCTCAAGCTCTGGGGATAACAGTAATGAAGAATTCCGAATATTTTGAGTTCTTGCAGCAGGGCCTAAAAAACGCCATGGACATAGCCCAGGCCGCCCGCAGCCGGGGACTGGACCCCAGCACCGAGGTGGAGATACCGCTGGCAGTGGACCTAGCGGAAAGAGTAGAGAAGCTGATCGGCATTCCCGGCATTGCCGTGCGGATTCGGGAAATGGAAACGGAGGGCATGAGCCGGGAAGAATCCGCTCTGGCCATAGGTATTGATTTCGCAGAAGGGCGTCTGGGAAAAGGCGCCACCAAGATCCAGTCAGTGGAAAACGCCATCCGCACGTCGGTTGCTATACTAACAGAAGGAGTGGTGGCAGCGCCCATGGAAGGAATCGCTCGCGTGGACCTGGGGAAGAACGATGATGGAACAGAATACCTCAAGGTCTACTACGCCGGCCCCATTCGCTCCGCGGGCGGAACCGCCCAGGCTCTGTCCGTTCTTGTGGCCGATTATGTGAGAAGGGCCATGGGAATTGCTCCCTGGAAACCGAGGCCCGAAGAGGTGGAACGCTATGTAGAGGAGATCGGCCTTTACAAGCGCGTAGCTGGCCTCCAGTATTCCCCCTCGGACGACGAGATTCGAATCATTGTGAGAAATTGCCCCATCTGCATCGAGGGCGAGCCCACCGAAGAGGAGGAAGTCTCGGGATACCGCGACCTTCCCAGGATCGAGACCAACCGCGTGCGGGGCGGCATCGCTCTGGTCTCAGCCGAGGGCATCGCCCTGAAGAGGCCGAAACTAAAGAAGCACGTCACCAAATTGGGCATCACTGGCTGGGAGTGGCTTGATTCACTGGCCAGCGGCAAAAAGGATGGTGGAGACTCAACCCCCAAGTTTTTGCGAGACCTGATTGCGGGGCGCCCCGTTTTTTCTCATCCCTCCCGGCCAGGCGGCTTTCGGCTGCGTTACGGGCGGGCCAGAAACACGGGCCTCGCCGCCGCCGGAATCAATCCGGCCACCATGCTGCTCCTGGGCGAATTCATGGCCGCCGGAACCCAGATCAAGGTGGAGCAGCCGGGAAAAGCGGCGGCTGTCGCGCCCGTCAACTCCATCGAGGGGCCGACGGTCAGGCTCTTAAACGGCGATGTGGTTCGCTTCGATGCCGATAAAGACATTCTGGAATGGATGCCGATAAGCTGCAAAGATCCCAGGACTATTCATGCGGCGCTCAAGGCCCATGTCTCCAGTATTTTAGACATTGGCGAAATTTTAATCAGCTATGGTGAGTTTCTGGAGAACAACCGGCCCCTGGCTGTCGCATCCTATGTCTTCGAGTGGTGGGCAGAGGAGCTGCTAAAGGCCGGGGGCGACCCCGCCGGCAAAGAGAAGATCAGCGGACAGCAAGCTATTGCTTTATCCCGAGAATTCGGCGTGCCCCTGCACCCGGCTTACACATTTCTCTGGCACGATCTGCCTATGCAGGAGTTTGAGAGTCTTGCATCTCTGGTATTCTCAGAAGGCCGCCTCGAATTGGGAAAGCTCCTGCTTCCCATGCCTGCCAAAGGGGCCCTGGAGACGCTGCTTGTCCTTCATAAGGTAAGAGCTGGAAGAATCATAATCGAAGATCCGCTGCCACTCTTGCTCTGCCTGGGATTGGAGCCGGATGGCGAAGCCCTGAAAAAATGCAGCACGAATTTGGAAGAGGACCCGAAGAATAAGGACAACGTAAACGGTAACGATGCAGACGCCAGCAAAGTAGACGAGAGCATCCCAGACGGAGAAAAGAAGGAATGCTTTGCACTGGGCGCCGTCAACAAACTATCCGGCCTCGTTGTTCGAGCCCGGGCTCCCACGCGCATCGGCGCTCGCATGGGCCGGCCAGAGAAATCAGATATTAGGCTGATGCGCCCACCGCCCCATGTGCTCTTTCCGGCAGGAGAAGAAGGCGGCAAATCAAGGTCCATTCAAGAGGCTGCCAAGCACTCCACAAGCAATACCACAGGCATCATCAATGTGGAGATCGAGCAGAGGGTATGCAAAGACTGCGGCAAGACGGGCTTTTCCTTTCGTTGTGAATGCGGCGGCTACACGGAAAAAAAGAGAGTCTGCCCCAAATGCAACATTCCCGCCCCGGATAAGTGCCCCAAATGCGGTAAGGATACAACGGCCGCTGCCAAGATGCAGATCGACGTAAAGAAGCTGTACCATCAGGCGCTGGAACGTTTGGGAGAGCGCGATCCGGAGTCGCTCAAGGGCGTCCTGGGCCTCTCCTCTCGGGATAAGACTCCCGAACCTCTGGAGAAAGGCATACTGCGTGCCAAGCACGGCATAAACATCTTCAAAGACGGCACAGTGAGGTACGATTTAACCGATCTGCCCCTCACCCATTTCCGCCCGGATGAGATCGGCACGAGCCCGGAGATTCTATGCAGTTTGGGCTACACAGAGGACATGCACGGCCAGCCCCTGACGACGCCGGATCAGGTCTGCGAGCTTCGCGTGCAGGACATCATATTGGCCGTGGATGCGGGCCAGTATCTGCTCAAAGTAGCCAAGTTCATAGATGAGCTTCTCGTCAAGTTCTACGGTCTTGCGCCCTACTACAATGCAATAGCCCCGTCGGACCTGATCGGCACACTAATGGTCGGCCTGGCCCCCCATACCTCAGCAGGCGTGCTCTGCCGCCTCATAGGCTACAGTCCGGCCTCAGCTGGCTTTGGCCATCCCTTCTTTCATGCCGCCAAGCGCCGCAACTGCGACGGTGATGAGGACTGCGTAATGCTGCTCATGGATGCGCTCCTCAACTTTTCCATGTCCTATCTTCCTGCCAAGCGAGGGGGAAAGATGGACGCCTGCCTGGTTATGACCACCATCCTCAATCCTTCAGAGGTAGACAAAGAGGCCCATAACCTCGATCTGACGGTCGTCTATCCTCTGGAGTTTTATGAGGCCACCCTCCTAGGTGCCAACCCCAAAGACCTGGAGAAAAAATTTGATCTGGTATCCAAGCGGCTGGGCTCCGACGCCCAGTACGAGGGCTTCAATTTCAGCCACAGCACAACGGATATAGCCGCCGGTCCCAAGAACAGTGCCTACAAGACCCTGGTGACCATGGTGGACAAGATGGATGCCCAGCTGGAGCTGGGGCGCATGATCCGGGCGGTGGACGAGCAGGATGTTGCAGAACGGGTCATCAACTCCCACTTTCTTCCGGATCTGATCGGCAATCTGCATGCCTTCTCCAAGCAGAAGGTGAGGTGTGTGAAGTGCGGGGCCAAATTCCGGCGCCCTCCCTTGAAAGAGACCTGCCCCAAGTGCGGCGGCAGGATAATTCTCACGGTGCATGAGGGCAGCGTTCGGAAATATCTGGAGGTCTCCATTAAGGTGGCAGAGGAGTACGGAGTGAGCAGCTACACCAAGCAGAGGCTGCAGCTTTTGAAGATCGAGATCAACTCCCTCTTCAAGAACGACAAGGCCAAACAGACGGGCCTGGCAGACTTCATGTAAACTGAATCTGAATCTATAAATTTATATATGAATCGAATAGATAGATTACGGAAAAGAAGGGGATGACAGTTCATGCTTAGAAGGGGGATTATGCTTTTGCTGGCGGCGCTTCTCGCCGGCAACGCGCTTTGTAATGCGCTGGGCAATGCACCGGACGATGTGACCACCATTGCGGCCTCGCAGGACCTTTACATCAGCATGGGAGAGAACAGAGTCTCTGTTTATAATCAAACCGAAAAGCTCCTATGCGCCGTAGACGTTGCAGTCGATGAGACGGACGGCAACCAGACAGAGACGGTCAGCTATCCCGGCGCTCCCGTACTTCAGTTTGACATTTCCGGCCTTAATATCACAGAAAACGATATTGCAGTTCTGGTGCTCAAAGCCGCCTCCATGCAAACGCAGGGCGATCCGGTCATGGTGGCATTGATGTCCATCGGCTCAGATTGGGATGAGAGCTCGGACTACACTACATTTCTGGTCAATATCCTTCCTGCCTGGAATATCATCAAGAAGAACGATGCCACGCTCATGAGCAGCAACACAGATGGAGACAGCATCTTTGCCTTTGACGTCTCCCAAAAGCTGAGAGATGCCGGGAAAAAAGGAGACAAAATATCCTTCCTCCTGGAGGCTATCAGCAACAGCAGCTCGGAAATTTCCTTCCTGCCGCGAGAAAGCGGCCAGGGGCCGTGCCTGGTGATCATGCCCTACCCGGCATTCTCGCCTGAGGTAACCATGCAGCCCGGTTTAGCACTCAATTCGAGCTTGCAGACTGATCAGACCCAGGCCACGATTCCTTCTGAAAACACGAGCGCAACGATTCCCATGGCAGGAAGATTGCTGAGCAACGAGAGCATTGAATAGGCAATTTCTTTTTTCCAGCAAAATCAAACCGGCATTCACAATTGAGGGCCACAAGAGGAAAATACTCCCACGGATCAAGGAATAGCCAAATGGACTTATTCTTTCATGCATTGCTGCCCTACCTGCTGGGCAGCTTTCTCCGTCTGGAAAAAAGGCTTCTCGCAGCCCTGGTGCTGGGCGGCATCGCTCCCGACCTCGATGTTTCTCTCTCCTTGATCAATAATGTCTATCCGACCTCGCTTCTTCTGGTGCACCGGGGGATCTCGCATACTATTTTCTTTGGATTCTTTTTCGCTCTGATTATTTTTTATCTTGCATCTCGTGAGCAGATCAAGAGCTTTTTGGGCAGGTTCATCAAATTCGATCTTGACTTTTCCGTTGAAAGCCTGGCCTTTGTCTACGCCGGTGTTCTCATCCACCTCGCTGTGGACTATACAACGACGAGAGGCATTCCGCTCTTTTATCCCTGGCAGGCGGTCAGGTATTCGGCCGATATTTTTTCTCAAATAGAGCCGATTATACTGATAGCCAGCCTCCTGGTTTTGGCAGAACTGATAAGGGAAAGGCACAGAATAACGTTTAATAAAAATATGATGATTATATTTGTGCTCATTTTCTTGATCGTGGGCGGAATAAGAATTGAGGGAAAAGCGACTGCAGAGAGCTTTTTTAACGGCCGGAATGAAGAAGTCTACCCGGATTCCAATCTCTTCTCGTGGATCGCTCTGGAGAATGATAGCGACCAGTTTCTGGTTTACGGGTATGACTCGCTTACGGGAAAAGTCACCAACAACTCGGCATTTGCCAAAATAACCGTTGCCTCCAGCAGAACGGAGGCGGAAAAGGCAATAGGTGCTGCCGAAAAGCTGCCACAAGTCAAGCTCTTTCGCTGGAGGGCTTATGCCATGGCCATAAACGCCAAATCGCAGAACAGCTCCTGGGATATTGAGTACTACGATCCTCTGGTCAGGGCGCAAATGGCCAACTCCGGGCCCGCCTTCAGGCCGGCACTGAAGGGATACGGATCGGTGAGGGTGAGGGTGGAAGACGGGGTGGCGAGGGAGGTGGAGTGAAGGAATCTAGAAACATATTGATACTCCTCCGAGTAATCTAGAATGCGAGGGATATGCTTGATGCTTCTGTCAGACCTTATTTGCCGGCAACTAAAAAACACAAACGGATTCAAAGCACTGATCCCAGAAAACCGCCAAAACAATTCTCGTCTATCCCGTCACTCTGCCTACCGCTAAGTATCCAAGCCTGCCCGGCGTTGAGGGCGCCCGAAACCCTCCCGCTCGCAACACCCGTGCGCGGCACCCCGGAAGAAGAGACTGCAGGATCAAACGCAAAATTCCCGGAAGAAAAGGCCCCAGAAGACAAAGACAAGGTTGGCCGGGCCCGCCAATAAAAATATTTAGTCAATTATAAAAATATCTTTTAACAACATCGAGCTATAGCAGATTATCCAGCCGGTAACCTGTAAGTCTCACGCCCGAATTCTTGATTACCTACCGACCCTACCTATCGCCCCATGCAATCCGACGACCACACCCCGAAAAACGCCATCGTCTCCTGGACCGGCGGAAAGGACGGCTGCTACTCCTGCTACAAAGCCATGAAAGACGGCTACAGAATCGCACATCTCCTGCATTTCACCAACCAGAAGAAGACCGGCTCGCACGAACTCAACCCCGCCCTCATCCAAGCACAAGCCCAGGCCATCGGCCTTCCTCTCTTGCAGCAGGATTTTCGTTCCTACGAGGAGGAGTTCAAGAAAGCGGCCCAGGAGCTGCGAAGCCGGGGCGAAGGATTTGACGCCGCCGTCTTCGGGCACATCGAGACCCACAAGCCTCTGGTGGAGAGAATCTGCCAGGAGCTGAATATCGATCTTCTGCTGCCCCTCTGGAAACAGAACTCCGAAAAGATCGTAAATGAGATCATCGATGCCGGATTTGAGGTGATTTTGGTCAGCGTGAGAGACGGCTTTTTGGGAAAGGATTGGCTGGGCCGCAGGATTGATGACAAATTTATAGCCGATCTGAGAAAGGCCAATAGCACTGTCGATCCCTGCGGCGAGAATGGCGAGTTTCATACCCTCGTCCTGGACGGGCCCATATTCAAAAAGAAGATAATAATAACCCGTAGCGATCCGATTCATAAGGAAGGTTACTGGTTCCTGAACATCACTGACTTTGCACTGGCTGACAAATAAATCAAAAAAAGTAAATAAATTAAATTGCCATCTCACACCTGCCAGATCTCACGAGGCATATTGGTCAGGCGCACAGCTTTGCCGGCCGTGGTTAAGAAGGTGTCCTCTATTCCCAGCACGCCCTTGTCGGGATAGATGATCTTGGGCTCTATGGCGATGGTCATGCTGCTTTGCACCTTGTGATCCAGGGGGCCGATCACCGGGTACTCATCCAGCTCGAGCCCAACGCCGTGGCCCACAAAACCGCATTTATTGCCATTGGTCCCGCCCAAGAAGTCCTGGTAGCCAAGCTTCGCTCCCACCGACTCGGACAGCTCGAAAAGCTCTCTTCCCGTCCGGCCTGCGGCAAGCTCTCCGGCCACCGCCTCCTCGATCTGGCAGGCGGCTTGATAGGCATCCTCGAGCCCCAGCTCCAGCTTGCCGATGGAGAATATGCGGGTAGCATCCGCAATATACCCGTTGTAGATGCCCACGCAGTCCACGAATACCGGCTCATTTCTTTTTATCTTGGCAAAGCCTGCCCCCTGGGGAAACATCAGAGAGGTACCCCGGCCACCGCTAGGCGAGGCCAGGAAACTGGGAAATGCCGCTTCTGCCCCGGACATGACGTGGCCCAGAGGAACAATGCTATTGAATCTGCGAAAACGCAGGGAGCCCTGATGGCCCATGGAGCGCATCACCGACTCTATCCGGCAGATCAGGTCTACCTCCGTCATGCCTTCCTCCAAAAAATCAGGAACAGAGGAAAAGCCGGCCTCTAAAATCCGGGCCGCCTCTTTTATCAGGGAAAGCTCGAATTCGGACTTAACAGAACGAATGTGCTTGATCTTTTCGGCAACATCAACAAATTTGGCGTCCTCCAGGGCCCTGTCCACTTTGAAGTAGAAATTGCAGGGAAGCACATCCATCTCCAGGCCGACGGTAGCTTTGGCAGAAATGCCCAGGTCCGATTTCAAATTTCTCATGTTTTTTAGCGGCCGGACCTCAAGAGGCGATTCCTGCACAGCCCTCTCCAGGCTTTTCTTCATCATCACCACGGGCTCGCCATCTCTAGGAATGTAGACCAGCCCGTCCTGGGCGGTGCCGGAAAAGTAGCACACGTCTACAGCATGAAACAAGAGCGCTCCATCCATCTCGCCCATCTGGGACTGCAACGTCTTTATCCTGCTCTCGATCTCTGATTTAGGGGAAAGAACATACTCCATTTTGCTGACCTCATCCATCCTTCAATCTCTGTGGTTGGGACGGTATTTTCGGATGTTATCCTCCTTTATTTAGCTAACCAATGTCATCAGCATGGATAAAGCCAAATACGAAGAAGTTTGAAACCCTATTGAATGAAGCGCCTAATTGCCTGTGTCTCAGGCCAGGTCCAGAAGGGCGGTTATAGAAAGAGAGTCATGCAGACAGCTAAAGCCTTTGGCCTGAAAGGAATTGTCGAGAACCTGGAGGACGGCAGGGTAAGGATCATCGTTGAAGGCGAAGATGAGAAGCTAAAATGGTTTGAAAGCGCCATCGATATAAAGAACACACTTATCCAGGTTTCCACCATTGAGAAGGCATACTTTGCTGCCGGTGGCGAGTTTAGCAGATTCGGCAAAGTTGTTGATGAGGACGAGACAGATGCCAGGCTGGATAAAGGCGTTGAAGCAATCGGTAGCATGATCCTGGCTGTAAACGGTGTCACCAAGGCCATTGAAAAAATGGATTTAAATCTCAGCAGGCGGATGGATAATATCGGCGAGAAAATTGACACAATGAGTGGAAAGATCGATAATATCGGCGAGAAAATT
Organism: Methanothrix sp.; assembly: GCA_023229165.1. Lineage (GTDB taxonomy): Archaea > Halobacteriota > Methanosarcinia > Methanotrichales > Methanotrichaceae > Methanothrix. Next base: position 11,346 of record JALNZQ010000018.1, on the reverse strand, counting down.
GACACAATGAGCGGGAAGATCGATAATATCGGCGAGAAAATTGACACAATGAGCGGGAAGATCGATAATATCGGCGAGAAAATTGACACAATGAGCGGGAAGATCGACCGCATTGATGGAAAGATGGGCTTTATGCTGCAAAAACAGGATGATCTCATCGTCGAGGTTAAAGACATGAATGCCAGCCTAAATGAGAAAATGGACCGCGTCCTGGATAAAACCGATGTTGTAGAACTCAAGGGCGATATGTCCGACGTTAAAGCGGCCCTCCGAGCCAAAGGAATAATCTAAAACCTCTTTTCAGAGCCCCATCCACCCCAGGACCCCGATCATTTTCAGCCCGATATAGACCATCAGCACCACAAAGATGTACTTCAGCATCTCTGCCGGCAGTCTATGGGCCACCTTAACGCCCCACTGAGCGGAAATGATGCTTGCTCCAGCCAGCAGAGCAAACTGCAGAAGATCGATATAACCGACACAGTACTCTGGAAGCCCGGCCACGCCCCATCCGTTAATAGCATAGGCAACGACCCCGCCCACGGCATTAAAAGCTATTGTTACCGACGAGGTGCCGATGGCCTGATACATGCCAAAACCCATGGCAATGACCATGGCCGGCACCAGGATAACTCCCCCTCCAATCCCGGTCAGACCTGATATGACTCCTACTCCCAATCCCCAAAGAACATACTGAAAAAGGCTTTCTCTAGTCCCTCCCGGCAAAGCCTCCTGCCCAGGCAGCAGACTCTTGGCAAAGAACATCCTCAGTGCTCCCAGCAATACCACAAATCCGAAGACCATCCTGAGCAGATCTCCGGGCGCATGAGCAGCAATGGTCCCGCCCAAAAAGGCTCCTAGAAGGCCACACAGACCCATGATGATTCCCGGACGCCAGAGAACCACGCCTCGGCAGCTGTGGCCGCGGCATCCGGAGATAGCCGTGGGCAGAACGACAGCCAGAGAGGTTCCGAAGGCAATTCTGGTAGCCAGGGTGGGATCGATTCCCGAGGAGGTCAGAACCCAGATCTGTACGGGCACCATGAGAAAGCCGCCCCCGATGCCCAATAGGCCGCAGGAAAATCCGACAGCTACGCCTGTGGCCAGCAGCACCAGAACATAAATGAGGAAGGATTCTGAGACCATCATGTTTCAACGCTTCAATCGAATTAACATATCTCAGGTTTCAAAGTCGCTGCATTATGTGCAGTTTATTCCGCAATATGCCAGCTATTCTTCCTGCATTTTTTTTCCCCAAACAATCTTAAGAGATCTTCAGCTCCCGATGCGTGGCAGCGATCTCCTCTGCCAGCCGGTCCAGACCCTGGAGATCTGCCTCTTTAGGACGGCCTTTGGCGACTACCGGATCGAAGAATTGCAGCTTCAGATTGGGCAGGGCGGCGGTGATCTGCTCCAGCATCTTGCCCCCCCAGCCAAAGGAGCCTATGATGGAAGCATACCTTGTCTTGGGCCGCAGGGCATTGGCCAGAATGGCAGCATAAAGAGCCAGGGGATGGGCTCCGGCCAGAATGGTAGGCGTGCCGATGACAACTGTTGCCGCGTCCACGAGAGACTCAGCCAGCTCTCCAACATCATAGTTTGTGAGATCGAATCGCCTCACATCCACACCCCTGGAGATGAGTGCATCAACAAGATAGTCCGCCATGATGCGGGTGGACCCATGCATGGAAACGTAAGGCAAAACCACCTGGTTTTTCACCCTGTCCGAGGCCCAATCGCGGTAGGCGTCCAATATGAATTTTGGTCTGGCGTAAAGCGGACCGTGGCTGGGAGCGATGACATCCATGGGCAGATCTTCAATCCTGGCCAGGTGTCGGTTGATGTTCTGGCGGAAGGGCATCATGATCTCTGCGTAATACCTCTTAGCAGCCCTGTAGACGGCTGCTTCATCGCTGGCGTAAAGGTCGCTTGTAGCCAGATGCGAGCCCAAAAAATCGCAGGTAAACAGGATGCCATCCTCTGCCAGATAGGTGAATATCGTATCCGGCCAGTGCACCCAGGGTGCGTGAATGAACTCGAGGCTTTTATCACCAAGAGAGATCTTCTCGCCGTCTTTTACTTCTAGCACTCTGTCCTTGCTCACCAGGTCAAAATGCATGAGCAGATCCAGGCACTTGGCAGAGCCGAGCACTCTAGCATCGGGGTAAAGCTCAAGGAGCTGTTTAAGGCTTCCCGAATGGTCCTGTTCGGCATGCTGAGCGATGATGTAGTCGATTCTCTTTATGCCCAGCGCTAACAGGTTGCCCAGCAGCACATCAGCCAGGGATTCGTCCACGGCGTCAATAAGTGCAATCTTCTCGCTGCCCTGGATCAGGTAGGAGTTATAGCTGGTTCCGTCGGGCAGGGGAATTAAAGCATCAAAGAGCCTGCGATCCCAGTCTATTGCTCCAACCCATGTAACGCCGGGTTTGATCTCTCTTGTGAGCGTCATTATCTTATCTCTTTGAAATCATCCTTCGCGGCGCCGCACTGCGGGCAGGTCCATGTTTGCGGCAGCTGTGCAAAAGGCGTTTTTGGAGCTATTCCCGAGTCGGGATCTCCTTTTTCTGGATCGTAAATATATCCGCAAATGGTGCACTGATATTTCTGAGCCATAATCAAATTTTAGTCTGCAAAGTATTTAGTCCAATCGCAACGAAAAACTAAATAATAATGACATTCAACCGATATGCACAATTAGAGGTGTTATAATGGCCAACACCGCATCCAAACGAGAAGGCAAGTTCAAATGCAAGATCTGTCGTATGGTCTTTGAATCAAAGGAAGAATTGAAGCTGCACTTGATGGAGGATCATAACAATAATTGAACTGATTTTATAACTATAATTTACTACATGAGAATTATTGCAGCATGCCTCCAATAAGAGCCGGTCTTCTCCGGCCAGGCATACTGCACTTTTATCTACCGGTCCAGGCCTGATTGATGAGAAGGATGCTTTATCTCCAAGAAAGCCCGCACCAGCACCCCATTGGTGAAATGAATGGAAATGGCAACAGTCAAAAAATATTGGACCCAATGCAGCTTGGTGCTTAACCAGACCCGGTTTTGCTAATTTATCTGCACGATCTTAACTGATTTAATAAATCGTTCTGTGACTTCTTGACCATAGGTGGAGAGAACCAGCCCAACTGCGGTGGATTCCAGAATGCCTCCCGGTCGATCCATGTGGTACTCAACAGGATAGACGACAACGTAGACCGGCTCATTCATTGGACACTTCAGTCCGCTGGCGACTATCCCTGATTGACCGTCTACCACTCTCTCGGTTACATTGATCTCTTTGCAAACTTTGGATTTGGCGAGGGTACCATTAGCAAGGATCCTCAAACTGGATTGATTGATAAGAGATGCATCATCCTTTGAGTACATTATGACCGAGACCTTCAAGACCTTGGCCTTATCGGCTGCTGACACCAGTGTCAAAGCATCTGTCGCGATGGCCGTTTTTCCTGAAGCGCTGTCTCCATGCGACACGCTGCTTTCGTACTCGTCCATATCCGACCAGTTGAAGCTGACCTTCCACTTGCCGCAGTCCTCTGATACAGAAGCGACGGCCAATTCATCCATCATAGATCCAAGCCCTTGCATGGTAAGCAAGAGTGCCAGACCAAGTGCCAGACCAGGCAAGAAGACCTTTGAGCAATATATGTCCTTCACGAAGAACACCTACAATGGAGCCATCCTGGGCAATATGTCTGGATTGATTCCTTTTGCCAGATTTGTAACATCCTTGAATCGGCTCTCGCTCCCCACTATAGCGGGCTTTTCGCCCTCTTCGCTGGCGTTAGCCTCAATCTTCGGCTCAGTGCTCGCTTGCTCGGACGGTACTGCCAGCAAAGGAGCAGTATTGACCACGACCGGGGTGTAGCTGGATGTATCCGGGCTGATCAATGTAGCGGTAAAATCGCCCCGGCTGGCTTTTCCGTTGCTGTCCGATCGGATGAAAAATCCCAACATGCTGTCGCCTTCCAAGGTAGCGCTTATGTAAGTAGATGCCAGCGCCTCGCCCTCCAAGGCTGCCAGGGAAAAGGATACAACATTTGCAGAGAGAGATCCCGCCAAGGCTGCATTCCAGGGATTGTCGCCCTCGAATTTGGCCAGGCCGAAAACTGATTGGGCGGATTGGTTCACGGCCATGACGATCTCCTTTTCTCCCAAAGAGGCTTTCCAGATGCCCTGCGCTCCGGCAGATACAGTGGACGTGTCATCTACCGTCGTTGCATTATTTTCTATCAATGAGGAATCCTGAGCCGGTACCAAAGATATGGACACGGAGAGTGGCAAAAGAAGAATTGCCATTAAACCAAAATTTCTGATCATCAAGCCCCAAACCTCCATTTTTTTCACGTGAGCCAGATCTAATTGAGCTCTTATCATATTAATATAGATTGCCGAAGCGAGATTCTGTAAGAGGCTGCGGTCAATGGCATATTTGTCATTAGCGATCCCACAAGCTAAATATATGAATCGAACTTATTAGTACATGATGGTTCCACTTCAAGCCCAGATAGGAGGAGATACGACAAGCGCCCTACTCAACAATATCTGGTTCCTCTTATTCATATTTATCTTTCTGGTCCCCATGGTGCAGAGGTACTACCTGCAGACGGCAAGAAAGAGCGTGCTGGCAAAACTGGGCAAGACGCGGGGCACGCAGGTCATCACCCTCATCCATCGCCAGGAGACCATCAGCTTTCTTGGCATCCCTTTAGCCCGCTACATTGATATCGATGACAGTGAGCGGGTTTTAAGGGCCATCCGCGCCGCGCAGAAGGATGTGCCCATCGACATCATCCTGCATACCCCGGGTGGGCTGGCTTTAGCGGCCACGCAAATAGCCATGGCGCTAAAGGCCCATCCCGCCAAGAAGACGGTAATTGTGCCCCATTACGCCATGAGCGGCGGAACTCTCATCGCTTTTGCCGCCGACAAAATAATTATGGACCCGCACGCTGCCTTAGGTCCCGTGGACCCGCAACTGGGAGATATGCAGGGCAGCTACCCGGCGACGTCGCTCTTAGCGGTCGTAGGCAAGAAGAAGATCGATGAGATAGATGACAAGACCCTTATCTTCGCCGAGGAGGCGAGGAAAGCCATGAGCCAGATGAGAGATCTCTTGATGAAAATACTGGAAGGGAAGTGCGGCGGCGAGAAGATGGAGAGCATCATCGAGGAGTTCGTCTCGGGAAAATACACTCACGACCATCCCTTTATGGCCGAGAAAGCCCGATCTCTGCTGGGTGAATGCGTAGAGACCGATGTCCCGGAAGAGGTCTATGCCCTGATGGATCTGTACCGCATGGAAGCGGGAAGGAGCCGCCCAGGCGTCGAGTATGTGCCCCTGATGAAGCACTAGGGGTCATTTAATATTGCATTACCGCGCCAGTTTATGGCCCTTCTCCAGCTTCTGAATATGTTCTTCGCCTTTTGCGGCCAATTCCTTGAACTGATTGATAGTATCCCGCATTTTGGGCAGAGCGTCCTGCTTATATGTGCTGATGGAATCCAACGCGTCCGTGATATCGGCAAAGGCAGTCTTCAGCGTCTCGACAGAGATATTGGCATCCATTGATTGTTTCTGGATTTCCGGCCCTTGTTCCTTCAGCACTCGCGCGTTGTCTCTGATGAGATTCTCCGTCATCTCATTGAGCATTTGAATCTTCGTCAGGACAATCTTCTGGCTATAGAGAGCGCTGGCAACCGTCACTGAGATCCGCAAAGCGTTAATCGTCACATTTTTGGCCCTCTCTACTCCGCGCATCAGTTCCTTATTATTTCTGATCACAAGCTCAGTCGCCATTACGCCCTGCTGATTGACGACGACCACCTGCTGCATATCCATAAACCGCTGCCGAAGCGGAAAGAGGACTTCTTCAGTGACAAATTTTACTTTTTCCGGGTCTTCGTTCCTGGCTTTGGCCGCTTCGATTTGCGTTTCAATAGATTCGTCCATCAGGATACCGAGCTGGATCTCTTTCATCAGCTTTTTAGTCAAATCGCGCATTGCCTGCTGCTCGATTTCCAGAGTAGTATTATCATTTTTCAGGGTTGTTTCCCCTTTGTCCAAAGAGACAATGATATCGGCAATCACAGATTCTGCTTTCTGGTATTTGGCAAAATAGGCCCTGATCGGGTCAAATAGCTTGCCCAAAATGCCGGTCCTGGTGAAATCAATCAGACTGGGGTCCAGGTATTTTAATTCCCGCTGCAAATCCATTAAACCTTTTGCCACAAGGCCGCCTTCATCGCCGTCTTTGGCCAGGTTCCCGACTGTCACCTGCAGCAAAGAATTTTTAGCTGCCGAGCGTTTCATCGAGTCCGCCCCAAAAGATTCAATTGACCGGAGGATATCCTTCTTTTTGGCAAATTCATCGATATCCAGAGTCATAATCTCGGCTACATTGCTTTCCGCCACAGCCTGAAGCCGGGCTACTTCTTCAGGTACCGGTTTGACTTGTTCCAGGACATCGCTTTTAATCGCCGCTTCATTGGGCACGTCCATTGTAAAAGCCATCTTAATTCCTCCAAGGATTACAATTTGGCATTAAACATATTGCTCAGTTTATAGCCAACGTCGTCGGTATCGGCGTCAATATAAACTGCCTCATTTATGCCGGAGATCTCCTTCAGTGCCTGGATATTCGCATTATAGCCGATTGTGTTTATTGGTATTCCAAGATCCTGAACTATATTTTTGATTTCGTTCAGAGAATGGCCTCTATTAGTTTCGCCGTCGCTGAGAACGAAAATCATCGGCTTCAGATTGGGATCTATCGCCCGCTGATCCTTGATCATCTTCATGGCGACTGCAATCGCATCGAAGGTTGCCGTGCTGCCGCCTGCCTGCAATTCATCAACCGCTCCGGCAAACATGGCTCTCTGGGTCAGATTGAATTTAGCAATGGGCAGATCGATATTAACATCATCGGAATATGATACCAGGCCAATCATATTGTCCTGGCCGATGTATTTTTGACCCTCGCTCAATGAATCCGTTAGTTTATTCAGCGGCTCGCCCATCATGCTGCCAGAAACATCGGCCACAAAGACGGCGCAGATATTTGTGTTTTTTATATCTTTCCAGAGTTTTTGGGCCTGGATGATCACATCGCCGCCGACTGGTACTGCTTCGGAAAGGTATTCATTATGGCCGTTAAAGCCATATTTGGTGGCCAGAGTCTGGTACTTTTCCTGCTGAGAGAATTCAACGAATTGATTCAGGATCTTCTTTTTCTCTGCAGATAGCTCACTGATTGCATACATTGGGCTGTCATGTCTGACTCCAAAGGGAATAAATTCGTATGACCGGATATCCGGTGTATTCATATAGGTCTGGTATTCCAGGATGAAACCATCCAGAACACCTGATTTAGCTGATTCCCTCAATATCAGAGTAGTATCAGCGACCACGGGAATATTGGTCTGGAATCTCTCAAAACCTGCTGCTGCTTTGGTGCTCAATAGGTTGCTGCTGTCAAAAGTCTGCAATGTTGAAATCAAAAAGTTCAGCCCTGTTGAACTGGCAAACGGATTGGTGTAGCCCATATTCAGTTCTTTGTTCGCGACAGCATCGACAATCGTCTTGATATTGATTACCCCGTATTTGGCTACCAACTGGTCTTTCTTGGATTTAGTGAGCAGGACCCCGGCCACATTGCCAGCAAGTCTCTTTTTCACTAGTTCCGCTTTAACCCCTCGGGAGATGATCATCTCGCCCCAGAGTTCATTGGATGGCGTATAGGCGTCCGGCAAATACTTGCCAGAGGTAATATAGTCGGCACCTTGACCGGAAGCAATTCCTCTGAGCCTTACTGATACCTGCTTGCCGTCAATTATTATTTTCGCAGTATTGAAGTCTCTGGCCACCTCTGTCAGCCAGCCATCCGTACCGCTACCCGCTTTTTCCGTTGAGGAAAATATTTCGATGTAGCTGGGTGTGCTGCTGTTCACCTGCGGCGGGTACTTGGTGATATCGGGCAGGATTTTGTTCAGGTCTGGCGGAAGAATATCAACCGTGCCCATCCGATGCGGTACAGTTTTCACATCGATGTCTTTGATGATGGACTCCAGCGATACCGGACGGTCACCGCCACCTAATGTAATAGTCCCGATATAAGCCAAGAGAAATACCACAACTACTAATCCGATTATCTTTAAAATTACGTCCTTGTTGCTATTGTCCATCATGCTTATGTTCAGCCCCTCAAATCTTATAATATTTTGCCTGTTTGATCAGATTATCGATCTCGATCATACCGGGCATTTGCTCAAGTTGGCCGCTCTCTACGCTGTTTAAGCCTGAGATCTCCAGCAGCAGCTTATCCAGCTTCAGCAGGATCTGTTCGTTATCTTCGGTAGCAGCTTTCACAAAAGTGATATATTCGTCATAGACTTTAAATTTTTCCTCCATAAATTGTTGCGAAAAGGCCCCAGATTCGTGTTTTTTTCTAATGGAATTGTAATCCACTTCATCGAATGCATTCAATTTATTGATGATGCTGCGGATATTCATGAAGAATATCTTTTCCACCTCGGCGATGACCACATCAAATTTCTTGTAAGCGATCTCTGAGGCACTGAAGATCTGCAGAAGGATATCCCGGATAATTTTATTCTTTTTCTGCAGCCGCTCAATCTGATCGAGCAGCAAGTCAACGGTTACTTCGAATGTTTTGAGCCTCCGGAGAATATTCAGTGCGTCAATATAATATTCTACCGTCATTTTAATGGGTGGAATTACGTTCTCCGGTACGGTAAGGAGCTTATAATTGCCGTAGGTTAACCCGACGCCGCTTACAAAGATTAGTGTGATGCCAAAGGCGGTTGCCAATGCACTGGCCCAGATATCTAGTCCGATCAATCCTGGCGAGAAGGTAATTATATTGGCGGTGGCAATGCCCAAATTCAGGCCCAGTAGTTTAATCCGCTTTTTCCTGTCCATATACTCTTGCCCTCAGATTTTTCTGTGTAGAGTTTAACTCAACATATTTCAAATACTTTGGCACATGAATCACCGTTGCCTTGTGAGAGTTGTACCTCTGCTTGAAGAACAAGACGACCATGAGGGCCACATTTGATACATATTAAATAATAAAAATAAAACAATATATTTTATCACAATATCCAGATGCTTGCATTGGGGATAAAGGGCATGTGCATCCAATATATGGATAGATCTAATTCGCGATGATATTCGCCGACTGGGACATGATATCTACATCGGCCAGCCGTCCTTCTACTTCCATGGAATCCCCGAAGATTCCCTCCATGAGCACCTTGCCGTTGTGGACCATAAGCCTGACTACTCCGTCCATGGCCTTTTCGCGTGCTTGTCCTTTTAAAATATAGACTGTAAGTTCGCACATAAATCCTCCTAAAATGGTAATAATAAGGCGGGCCCGGCGGGATTCGAACCCGCGACCCCCGGGTTAGAAGCCCGGTGCTATATCCTGGCTAAGCCACGGGCCCGCAATGGTTTTTAGCCGCCCTTGGGCGGCATCTGACCTAATGACATTTTGAGCTGCTCTTGAAGCTGAGTGAACCGGCCCTGAATGCGCTCTTCCTGATTGGCCATGTTCTTTTTCCGGATTTCATTCATATCCTTTTTCTCTTTCAGCTCTTCGATCAGCTTGGGCTTATCAGCCTTAAAGAGAAGTTCCCCGACGCTCTTGTATATAACTGCGTCGTCTGCACTCTTCTCCAGTTCCTTCAACGCCGCCTCAGTCTCCCTGATCAGACCTTCGATCTGGCCCTTCTGAGCCATGACAGCCTGAGCTTGCTGTTGGAGCTGCTGGAGCTGAGCCAACTGATTTTGTATCTGCGGAGGCAATTCGCCACTCATAAACTCACCATCTCAAATGCGATCTTAACCAACCTTATCCAGGTATTTAAGGCTGCCCGGAGAGAGACTGTATCCTCGCCCCAGATCTTCAATCGAATAGAACCGTCTTCCAGGCCAAGAAATACATGGGACCTATGCAGCTCGTCTTCAAGTTCCGGTGCAAGCGCCTGATAGATCACTCCAGCATGAGCGCTTTCGAATGCGAACTCAGCACAGCCCTTCATATCTTCAGCCTGAATTTGGCCTGGCCCTCATCTATGAAATCGATATTACCAGATGCAACCCAGATTACGCGCCCCTGGGCCGGGGCGGCATCGCCGAGCCACTCCAGCTCAAAGAACTGCGCAATCGGGTGAGCATCCATGCCCTTGCCGGCAACCTTCGGCACGCTCTTCTTGAGCCGCATTGCCTGCGTATCTCCTGAGAGCTGGAAGCTCAATTGCCCCACATTTTCCGAGGAGCGTTTGACCAGACCTGCAGGATTGCCGTGGTCCTCTATCACCACCAGCCAGGTTTCGTCCTCTCCCGTCCTTTGCTTTCCCCGATTAACGTAAGGCAGAGACAGGAACGAGGCCAGAGCCCTGGCAAACCGCCTTGCCTTAGCAGACGGGTCTCGCGAGGTGGTGACGATCATCAGACGGCTTGCATCTTCTTGACCGTGGTGGGCCGCTCCTTCATCAGGATCCTATGCCCACAATAAGGACAGCGTATGCCGCTGTACTCGTAATCAACCTCCACGGTCTTCTTGCATCTGGTGCACTTATATGCCATCTTCTAATCTACCTCAAGAGTCTTCTTGAGAGACCTGAGCACTGAGCGGCCCAAAGACGTCTCAGGCACGAAAGAGCCCCCAGCAAAGGTATAACCGCATTTGCTGCAGCTCCAGATGGCGGTACTTGTCCTTGTTACTCTATTCCGATTGCACGAAGGGCAGTCATAGGAAGCTTTGCTCTTTTCTTCCAAATCTGCCACGAGCTTTCGCGATTTGCGGCCGTACCTGGGACCAAACCGGGCTGCGGACCTGCTCTTCCTTCCTTTTGTAGTCTGCTTTGCCATGATCAAAACTTCCGTTTATGCTTCCAGAAACTTTTCCCGGATTCCTTTCGCCGTCTCGCATGCTATATCAATTATGCGGTAGACCTGCTCAGGTTTGAGCATTCCCGTGCCGCTCTTCTGCGAGCCGCAGATATTGCCGTTCATTGTAGATATAATTGTGAGACGGGTGTTGGCAATGGCCTCTTCATCCACACCTGGATCAAACATCAAGACGTCATTGAACTCAATGGCAGTCGTAGCTATGGGAATATCTCTTATGGGCAAGATGTAGTCCTCGCCCAGGCCAAACCTGGCTGCAGGCACCTTGGTGGACAGCAGCGCGGCGATAGCGCCCAGCGACGCGGCATCGAGTATATTTCCACAGTCATCCAGGATATGCACATCGATGAATATAATCCAGACCTGCTTGCCGGGCACAATACAAAGC
>JALNZQ010000214.1 GCA_023229165.1 Methanothrix sp. | reverse complement strand
TCATAGATATTCCACAGATGAGAAGTGGCTTGTCCCCCATTTTGAGAAAATGCTCTATGACCAGGCGCTAATGGACATAGCCTACACCGAAGCCTACCAGGCCACCGGAAAGGAGGAGTACGCCAGAACGGCACGCGAAATCCTAGAGTACGTGCTGCGGGACATGACCTCACCGCAAGGAGGCTTTTTCTCGGCGGAGGACGCAGACAGCGAGGGAGAGGAGGGCAGATTCTATGTCTGGACGGCAGATGAGCTGAAAGAGACACTGGATAAAGAGGAGTTCAAGCTCTTCATCCGGCTCTTTGACGTGCACGAAAGCGGAAACTTCGAGAAAGGAGGAAACATCCTGCGCCAGAGGTCAGCTCTTGTCGACGCCGCATCCGTCCTGAAGATCAGCGAGCCGGATCTCTATAATCGGCAGGAAAAGATAAGATCCAAGCTCTTTCTTGCCCGAAATAAGAGAGTTCATCCCTTTAAGGACGACAAGATTCTCACCGACTGGAATGGATTGATGATCGCCGCCCTGGCTAAAGCCGCGCAGGCCCTGCCTGAGGCAAAGGACACAAAGTATGCAACAGCGGCAATAAAGGCGGCCGATTTTATCCTGAAAGAGATGCAAACGACCGAGGGTCGACTGCTGCATCGCTACCGGGGCGAGGCAGGCATTTTTGCCAATCTGGATGATTATGCCTTCCTGATCTGGGGCCTCCTCGATCTTTACGAGACGGTATTTGATGTTAAGTACCTGAAAGCGGCTTTAGAGCTAAACCGGGTCACGATGCGGCATTTCTGGGATAAAGATCAGGGCGGCTTTTTCGTCTCTGCAGATGATGCAGAGAACCTGCCGCTGCGCAGAAAGGAGTTTTATGATGGAGCTATTCCATCGGGAAATTCCATTGCCATGCATAACCTTCTGCGGCTCATGCACCTCTCCGGACAGGCCGAACTGGAAGATCGGGCCTGGGATCTGGCGAAAAGCTTCGCCGCAGCAGCAGGCGACCAGTCCCTGGGCCACACCATGCTGCTTTGCTCTCTAGACTATGCTCTTGGGCCGGCATCTGAAATCACACTGCTGGGAAGCTTGCAGGATGCAGTAATAATTGAGATGCTGCAAGCCATAAGATCTCGCTATCTGCCGAACAAATCCACCGTACTGGTATGCGAAGAAGAGATTAGAGAGATTGCGCCATTTACAAAAAATTTGGTCCAAGTGGATGGAAAGACTACAGCCTATGTCTGCACGGATCATGTCTGCAGTCTTCCCACTACAAGCCCGGAAAAGACCATGAAGCTATTCGCGTAGACCACTCCCCCAAGACGAGAAACTTAGCGATTCTTAACGTGATTGTGATAGCAGCAGATGGCGAAAATACCAGGTAGCCTCGATCTGGTCGACAATGCTAAATACTACCAGCTAGGTAGTAAGCCCGAGGAGATCCAAATTTCTGAGAATGAAATGGCATCCGATCCAGACAGGCACCGTAGTCTAAACAAATACCGTAGGGTACCCTATGGAGAAATAACAACAAACTGGTCTATTTTATCACACGCAGGTCATGCGGTGATGCTTTTATGAACAAACGAAGAGAGCATATTCCTAAGAAGGATATCATGTACACTTTGAAGGAAGATGACTCCCAATATATTGTAAATGAGAGTTACTTTTACAAGACAGAGCCGTACTATACCATCGTCAAGAACGAGAATGATGGCATCAAAACCACACCCAGCAGCAGCGATGTGCTGGATGCCTACATCGTTCCTATCTGCCTGGAGAAGGCGAAGCTGGCAGGTATCCCGGTCTGCGACTGGATAATATCCAACCAGTACGTCTCGCTTCCGGCTATAGTCTACGGCCTCAACTACTTCTCCACGCCGTCCGACCACTTCTTGATCAGCGACCTGGAAGAAGCCAAGAAGGTCATCAAGCATGTCACCAACCGAGGCAGGTATCCCTTCTGCTATCAGAAGATAAACAACACCTCATCTGTGGCAAAATGCGTATCCATCTTCGGCAAGACCATAAATTGCTGTGAAAAGACGAAGTCGCTGGCGGAGAAGATCTACGATGTCTTCAGGCTGCCGTTAGTAGAGATAATGCTGGTCAAGGATGAGTCGGGCTGCCGGCTATCTTCCCTGGCTCCGGTGAAATATTCGCAATTATCTAAGGATGAGACGGAAATGTTACAGGACCTTCTGGATAAGAGGGTGAGACGCTTTGAGTAAACTTGGAATCTTCGTCAATCGACAGACGTTAAGCAGCTCTGAACAGCTCACGTCCGTGGTAAAATGCCGGGACGTGGCTGAGAGCATGGGCCACACTGCCGAGTTCATCTTCCCCGTGGACATCAAAAAGATACCCAGACTGGATGCGCTCTTCATTCGCGCCAACACCGACCCCATGAACATCACCTATGTAGCGGCCAGGATGGCGCAAATGTACGGCATACCGGTGATAGACGACCCCAGCTCCATCCAGATATGTGCCGACAAAATCAACATGTACATGCACCTCATGAAGAAAAATGTCTCCATGCCCAGGACTAAGTTTCTAAAGAAGAAGGAGCTGGATGAAGCCCAAGCCGCATTGCTCTTCGAGGAGCTGGGCACGCCCCTGGTGCTAAAAGAGCCATCCACGTCCTTCTCGGTCAGAGTGGAGAAGGTCTCATCCGTAAGCGAGCTATTGAAAACCGCCAGGAGATTCTTCAAGCTCTCCGACTGGATTGTGGTACAGGAGTACATCGAGAGCAGGTTTGACTGGAGAGTGGGTGTCATCAACGGGCAGCTACTCTATGCCTGTCGCTACATCATCCCCTCAGAGACCTTCAAGATCCAGGCCTCCGTGAACGGCCACATCGTCTACTGCGATGTGGAGAGCGTGCCGGCCGATCAGGTCCCGCCTGAGGTCATTGAGCTGGGACGCGAGGCCGGCAATGCCATTGGCAAAGGAATGTATGGTGTGGACATCAAAGAAAGCAACGGAAAACTCTATGTCATTGAGGTCAATGATAATCCCTCCCTGGATGGGGGCGAGGATGCCCATTATCCGGACATGTTCCAAAAGATCATCTCCTATCTGATGACGGGGGACGCCCTCAGCTATGCCGAAGAACTTTCCGATAAAGCCTTAGGTCCGCATGGCTTTGAGGGTGAGTACGGCCTGGGAGCTGCCGCCAGCATTTCCAATGCACCTGCTTTGGCAGAAACCGAGGTCCACTCTTACAAGATTGATTTCTCTGAGCGATAGAGAAAATCCTTTTTTTGGCCGAGCATTTATTGATTATGCAATAATATTAAAGAGATGAGAGTCTGATGGAAGATTACCTGTGTGAAGCCATAAGCCAGGCCTGCAGCGAATGCCATCTGGACGGAGGCTGCTGCTTTGAGGCCAGGCCCCCCTTAAGCCAGGAGAGAATTGATATATTGCTGAAAAACGGCGTTGCCAAAGACGCTGTGGAGTTTGCCGGATACAAAAGGCTACGCCTGAAGCAAGATGGATTTTGCGTGCTATTTCAGAATGGAAAATGCAGCATTCACTCTATCAAGCCCGAGACCTGCGTCGCAGGACCCTTTACCTTTGATATCGAAGACAACGTTTTGCAGATCTTCCTTAAGAGAGAGAGCATCTGCCCCATGGTCCGATTTCTCAAGGCCAATCGAAAAGCCTACGACGGACTATTCGAGACAGCCGTGGAGGAAATTATGCATCTGGTAAAGAACGTCCCCACCTCAGAGATGGCGGAGATCTTGAAGATCGAGGAGCCGGAGACGGACCTCGTGGCGGAGATCAAGCTTGGAGAATGAAAAGAGATGAAGTGCGCCATGAAAAACACAATGCATAAGGCGCTTGCAGCTGCATCGCCCATAGGAACGGAGCACGAGTACTCCATAAACGATAAAAACCACCGACCACTGGCCATCTCCGACCGGATCATCCAGAAGATCGCCGGACAGGTGCAGCACGAGGTGCCTTTCGGGGGGATACTGGTCTCCAAGGAGCTGCAAAAGCATGCCATTGAGCTGATCCCAGCAAGACCTGGGAGCCTCAGCTTTTTGGAAAGCAATCTTTACCAGGGCCTGAGCGAGCTTTACCGAGCCACGAATCATGAGTACGGCTTTATGGGTCTGGGGATGCACCCGCTGCTCCAATTGGATGAGACGACCTACTGGGATCATGATGAGCAGGAGTATTATCAGGCATATGACCGGATATTCAATATCAGGCAGCATGGATGGCTGAATATTCAGGCTCTGCAGGTCAATATACCTTACACAGGCAAGGATGAGCTGGTCGCCATGTTCAACAAGATTCGCTCGCTGATGCCGTTTCTAGTTGCCGTATCCGCCTCCTCGCCCATGGTGGAAGGAAAGCTCACCAATTACATGGACAACCGGCTGGTTTACTACCGGCAAAACCAGGCGGCCATTCCTGAGATCTGCCACAACATACTGCCCGAAAAGCTGGAGAGCGTGGACGATTATGTGCAGATCAACCGGCAGATCTACTCCGAGCTGAAGAAATACAAAGCAGAGATTCTCTGCAACGAGTGGGTAAATTCCAGAGGCGTGATTGTGCGCTTTACGAGAAAGTGCCTGGAGGTCAAAGCCATCGATGAGCAGGAATGCCTGCATTCGGACATGGCATTCTCGGCCTTTTTGCTGGTGCTGCTTCGATCCGACCTCATGCTGGAGGAAGATGAGAGCGCTCTTCTGGACATGCTTGAGGATGCCATGCGCTGCGGCGTAGCCGCGATGCGCCCGGAGCTGGAAAGGCTGCTCGCCGCGGCGGAAAAGAGCGCAACTGCTGAGG
>JALNZQ010000213.1 GCA_023229165.1 Methanothrix sp. | reverse complement strand
CTCTCCATAACCGTCATGCTCTTGCCGTCCTCGACCTGTGTCCTTGGCGAGTCGTTGTAAAAAGCAATGCGAAAGTCGTAGGGGCTGTGGCCTCCGATCGCGCCTATGGCATAGACCTGCTTGAAATCGGAACTTTTTGAGATCTCCACTTTAACTTCCATGCATGCGGGATAGGGCTCCAGCTTAAAAAAGATGATGATATCGAAATGTATTTAGATGACCTAGCTTCTTGTGTTGCCGATACTATGATTGGGGTCTTAGGGTTAGAAGACGGTACAAGGGTAGAAGGTACCGGTTTTGGTGCGCCCGGCACGGTCTCGGGTGAACTGGTCTTTACTACCGTTATGTCCGGATATGAGGAGGCATTAACAGACCCATCTTACCACGGACAGATGCTCATGTTCACATATCCGTTGCAGGGAAATTACGGCATAAGCGGCGAGGATTTTCAATCCGACCGGATGTGGCCGCGCGCCATGGTCAGCCGGGAATACTGGGATCGTCCAACACATCATCGTAATGTAAAAACGCTCAACCGGTTCCTTATTGATGAGGGCAAGCCCGGACTATGCGGCGTAGATACCCGCATGCTCACTTTGAAGGTAAGAGAGCTTGGCGTGATGAAAGCCGCGCTTGCCGTTGGCGAAAGGAGAGACGTGCAAACCCTGGACGTGGTGGCAATGGCCCGGTCCCAGGCCGATATCTCTGCGCAAAATCTGCTGGGGGATGTGACATGCAAATCACCTTACCGCATGAAAGGCCGTGGCCCCCGCATGGCGGTGCTGGATTTAGGCATTAAGAGGAATATTCTAAAGAGCCTCTCTTGCCGCGGATTCGATATAACCGTGCTTCCCGCTCATGCCAGTATCTCTGAGATAGAGGCGACAAGGCCGCAGGCGCTCTTCGTCTCAAATGGACCTGGCGATCCAGAAAGAGCTACGCAGGCCATCTCTGCCGTCCGACACTATGCGGGACAGATTCCCGTCTTTGGAATATGCCTCGGACATCAGGTCATATCCCTGGGCCTGGGTGCTCAGACCTTCAAACTCAAGTTTGGCCATCATGGTGGCAATCAGCCCGTCAAAGACCTGGAAAAGAAGATCGTCTACATCACCTCTCAGAACCACAACTTTGCCGTCCGGCCCGGCTCTGTGGAGGGCACGGACCTGGAGATCACCCAGCTAAATGCCAACGACGGCACAGTCGAAGGCATAAAGAGCGACAAGCTCAATGTTCTGGCGGTCCAGTACCATCCCGAAGCCCATCCAGGACCGCTCTGCACGGAAGATCCATTCTTTGGTGCGGTCTTGAGAATAATGAATAAAGTAACAGGCGAAGCTGGGAGGAGATAGCGATGCCCAAAAGAAATGATATTCATAAGGTCCTTCTCATCGGCTCGGGGCCCATCCAGATTGGTCAGGCCGCAGAATTTGATTTCTCAGGCTCTCAGGCCTGCAAATCCCTGCGCGAAGAGGGAATCGAGGTCGTATTGGTCAACTCCAATCCGGCTACCATCATGACCGATCCAAACACCGCCGATAAGGTCTACATTGAGCCTCTGGTGCCGGAGATTGTGGCCAAAATCATCGAGAAGGAGAGGCCGGATGGAATAATCGCCGGCATCGGCGGCCAGACGGGTCTGAACATCACATCCGAGCTGGCGGATATGGGCGTTCTAGAGAAATTCAATGTCGAGGTTTTGGGAACGTCTGTCAAGTCCATTCAGGAGGCAGAGGATCGCGACCTCTTCAAGAAGGCCATGCAGCGAGTGGGCGAGCCCGTGCCGAAGAGCAGAGCGGTCAACACCCTGGACGAGGCCTTGGCGGTCATGGAGGAGCTGGGACTGCCGCTGGTAGTTCGGCCCGCCTACACATTGGGCGGCTCCGGTGGAGGCATTGCCAGGACTCGCGAGGAGCTGCTCTCCATCTGCGAGCTGGGGCTGAAGAGGTCTCGCATCAGCCAGGTACTGCTGGAGGAGAGCCTCGGAGGCTGGACTGAGCTGGAGTACGAGGTGATGAGGGACTCGAACAATACCTGCATCACCATCTGCAACATGGAGAACATGGATCCCATGGGCATTCACACCGGAGAATCCATTGTCGTTACGCCCATCCAGACTCTGTCCGATAAGGAGATCCAGATGCTGCGAAGCGCCGCCATCAACATCATCCGAACTTTGGGAATTGAGGGCGGCTGCAACATCCAGTTCGCATTCAAGAACGGGGAGTACCGGGTCATTGAGGTCAATCCCCGCGTCTCCCGCTCTTCTGCCCTCGCCTCCAAAGCCACCGGCTACCCAATTGCCCGGGTCACCGCCAAGATTGCCATCGGCATGACACTCGATGAGATCAGAAACGATGTAACCAAAGAGACGCCCGCCTCCTTCGAGCCTACCGTGGATTATGTGGTGATCAAGATTCCCCGCTGGCCGTTCGACAAGTTCGTAAAGGCCAACAAGACCCTCACCACGGCCATGAAATCCACAGGCGAAGTCATGGCCATTGGACGCAGCTACGAGGAGGCTCTCATGAAGGCCATTCGTTCCCTGGATATCGATAAAGATCTGGGGTATGCGGGAAAGTACACCACCTGGACGGATGAGGAGATCAAAAACCTCCTGGAAAATCCCACTGACGAACGGCTCTTTGCCATCTACCAGGCCTTGAAGAGAGGCATGTCTTCGGAGGAGATCTCAAAGATCACAGGCATTGAACCCTACTTCCTCTACAGGATGGAGAACATCATCGCCATGGAGGAGGAGATCAGATCCGGGCTGAATGCACAGGTTCTGAGGAAGGCCAAACGCACCGGCTTTACCGATAAGCAGATAGCCGACATCGTGGGCAAAAGCCGGGAAGAGATAACCGATATGCGAATCTCGCTTGGCATTATTCCTACTTACAAGATGGTGGATACCTGTGCAGCCGAGTTTGAGGCCAAGACCCCCTACTACTACTCCACCTACGACACCCAGTGCGAACTAGTGCCATCCGACAAAAAGAAGGTGCTGATTTTGGGCTCAGGCCCCATCAGGATCGGCCAGGGCATCGAGTTTGACTACTGCACAGTTCATGCGGTGATGGCATTGCGGGAGCGGGGCATCGAGACCCACATCGTCAACAACAATCCGGAGACCGTTTCCACCGATTACGACACCTCGGACAAGCTCTTCTTTGAGCCGGTTACTTTAGAGGACGTCATGAACATCCTGGAGAAAGAGCAGCACTACGGTGTACTGGTGCAGTTCGGCGGCCAGACGGCCATAAACCTGGCCTTTCCCCTGGAAAAGGAGATCGCACGCCGCGGCCTGAAGACAAAGATCCTGGGCACCAGCCCGGACAGCATTGATCTGGCAGAGGATAGGGAGAGGTTCAATGTTCTCATGGACCAGTTGAACATCCCTCAGCCCAGTGCCGGCATCGCCTACGCTCCCGCCGAGGCCAAGGCCGTTGCCGCCAGGATCGGATATCCCGTACTGGTGCGGCCCAGCTACGTTCTGGGAGGCCGCGCCATGGAGATCGTCTACGACGAGACGGGCCTGGAGGTCTACATGCGCGAAGCGGTGCGCGTCTCCCGTGAGCATCCCGTTCTCATAGACGATTTCCTGCAAAACGCCGTGGAGATCGATGTGGATGCGGTTTGCGACGGCACCGATGTTCTGATCGGCGCCATCATGGAGCACATCGAGGAGGCAGGCATTCATTCGGGCGACAGTGCCTGCATGATTCCACCCCAGACCTTGCCGGGCGTTGTTTTAGAGGTGGTAAGGGACTACGTGCGTAAGATCGCGCTTGGGCTTAAAGTCGTGGGAATTGTAAACCTGCAGATGGCTTACAAAGACGGCGTAGTTTATGTGCTGGAGGCCAATCCCCGGTCCAGTCGCACCATACCATTCGTCTCCAAAGCCGTCGGCCTGCCCCTGGCCAAGATTGCCGCCAACGTTATGATTGGGGAATCCTTGCGGGAGCAGGGCTTCCTAAGAGAGCCCAAGACGCCTTACGTCTCCGTCAAGGAGGTGCTCCTGCCATTTGACAAGCTGCCTGGGGCAGATGTTCTGCTGGGGCCGGAGATGAGGTCTACAGGCGAGGTCATGGGCATAGACTACAAACTGGGCCTGGCCTTCTTCAAGGCGGAGCTGTCTGCGGACAATCCGCTGCCTTTGGAGGGCATGGTCTTCATCTCTGTCAAAGATGAGGACAAGGCTGCCGTTGCTGTGGCCGCCAAGAAGCTGCATGAGGCGGGGCTTTCCGTCATTGCCACGGATAGCACAGCCGAGTACCTGCGACGCTCGGGCCTGCCTGTGGTAAGGGTGAATAAGATCTATAACGGCAGCCCCAATATCATGGACTACATAAAGATTGGCGAGGTCAAGCTGATCATCAATACGCCTACCACCAAAGAGTCAGTAAAGGACGGCGTCCAGATCAGAAGAAACGCTGTGGACTACCACATTCCTTACATCACCACCATTCAGGCGGCTCAGGCAGCGGCTGATGCCATTCTCATGGCCAAGAAGGATCAGATAACCATCAAGGCGCTGGATGAGTATCACAAAGAGGTCTACTACAATTGATTGGTGGGCGGGCCGGGTACGATGCAGGCCCTTGCCCACCTTTCATTTTTGCCCCCCTCAAGTCAGGCCGAAGCATTTATATGCGAGGATGCGATAGGGAAGGTGCTTGCGGGCCCGTGGTCTAGCTGGTTATGACGTCGCCTTGACATGGCGGAGGTCATGCGTTCGAATCGCGTCGGGCCCACTTGAGCCCAAGTAGCTCAGTTGGGAGAGCGTCAGACTGAAGATCTGAATGTCCCCGGTTCGAGTCCGGGTTTGGGCATAAGATTACGGTAGGATCT
>JALNZQ010000017.1 GCA_023229165.1 Methanothrix sp. | reverse complement strand
TTTCGCAGGCCGAAAGCGTCAACAGTGGCAGAAAATTGATACTTGCATCCGAGGAAGGGCTGAAGCTGGCGTCTCATTGTCTCCCTCCCAGGATCCCGTATTTATCGCCAGGCAGATCGATCAAAACGCCTCTTTCTTTAAGCAGATCAAGCCGATGCAAAACGGCATGATCGGACATGTTGAGCTCCATCTCAAGATCGTCCCTTCTGGCAGTCCCATTCAGCAAGAACGCTTTGATGGCTTCCAGGTCCTCTTCTATCGCTCGATTCAAAGGGCGGCGTTCTGCCTTAGCCGATGCCGTAGAAAATAGACGAACTTGCCTTGTGTGGCTGTCATGAACCACCGGCGGCTTCTCCATCAATATACTGAGCAGATCGCCCAGCTTGATCCTAATGGCGGCGGCCATCTTCAGTCCTCCACGTCGCTGAGTTCGTGATAGAGCCGATCGGACAGCCAGCTCAAGCGCGCCAACCTATCTGGCTCAATTTCTTTCAGCATTGGATTCAGCTCAGCCAGTGATGAGGGAGAGGCCATCTAAGCCACCCCCGCCGCAGCCTTCTCCTCGGATGGAAGGCTATCAAAAGGCTTGAAGGCTGGAAGCTTCGGCCGGATGCTCTCCTGGGTGGCTGCCTCCCTCATGGACTGAGGAAAGTACCTCTTAGAATGCTTGCATGGGCCGGGCCGGAATGTGGCCGATGGACAGGAGCATGTTTTGGGCGTGGTGACATAATAAGCGTCCTTCCTGCCATTGAGGACCAGCACCATTTCGCCAGTAAGCCTGTAGAAACTGGGCATTTCTGTCGGCTCCTGGCCGTGGTTGTCCTGGGTAATCAACTGCTTTACGGCTTCCCGGCTCTGAGTGACCGGGCTAGCTAAAACTATTTTGTTCAACATCGCTTTGCACCAATAGCACTATAGCACTGTTGAGTATAAAATAGTTGCGGTGCCATAACACCATAATGCTTTTATCCCAAAATAGCATACAGCTATAGTATGGGTAGAGTTAACGTATATCTTCCGGATGATCTGGAGAAAAGACTGAAAGATTTCGTTTATAAAAAGACAGGTTCTTTTCGCGGCCAGAGTGAAATAGCGGTCGAAGCCATCAAAGAATACCTAGAAAAACATGAGCAGGAACTAGAGAAAAGCGGAAACCCTTGTGAGGCCTCCGCTTAATCCCTTCGTCACTGTTTTGTGGTGCAAAGCAATGACTATAATATAATTTCCCCACCTAAAAGACTTATTGCCTTACTTAGTAATTATATGCTCCCGTCGGGATTTGAACCCGAGTCGAAGGAGTGAGAGTCCTTCATGATTGGCCGAGCTACACTACAGGAGCGCGGACTTTGGGTGGTTTCTTCTCTCATTTAAGGCTTTTGGCCCTGCAAGTAATAGTCGCAGCAACTGTGCAGGGCACATTCAACATGTTTTGGCCCTCGCGCCCGGCAAATGAGCCTGCCGTGCGTTATCAGGTTCAAATGCAGGGAGTGATACTTATCCGCAGGAACGATCCGCTCTAAAATCGGCTGCGCCTTTTCCAGCCTGACATCCTCGGCCAGCAGTCCCAACCGACGCGAGACGCGATAGACGTGCGTGTCCACAGGCAGGAAGGGCATACCAAAGGCGAAGAGGAGCACCACGGACGCCGTCTTGGGCCCCACGCCGGGCATGGATAGCAGATATGTCATGGCCTCATCCTTTTCCATATCCTCCAGAAAGAAGAGGGTGATCGCCCCGGCATCCTGCTTCATTCTGGAAAGCGCCTCTTTTATGCGCCGGGCCTTTATCTCCGCCAGGCCCCCCGCACGAATCGCATCAGCCACAGCTTCTACTGGTGCTGCGAGAATCTCCTCGTAATTGCAAAAAGCACTCTTCAAGATGGCAAAGGCTCGCAGACTGTTGGTATCGCTGGTGTTCTGAGAGAGGATGGTCATGATCAGCAGATCCACGGGATCGACTTCGTTCTGCTTGGGCACTCCGTATTCCTTCTCAAGGATGGCAATGCATTTCGCGACTTTTTGCTCGTCCATCATTCCTGGAGAAGATGTGCATCGCTTTAAAACTTGGCTGGTGTCCATGTGGGCGTCCTTGATATTGGCATGCACGTAAATTCCAGGTCTTTCCGGGGGCATAGCAGGCCCGTGAGCGAGTTCCTGGAGAAATAGAGCATTATGAATTTGATTATCGTAAGCATTATGCGAGAAACCACAATCCCTAAATTACAAGCAAAAAATAAATATCAAAAGCCCTACATCCATCTTGAGGGATGAAGATGGAAAAGATAGCCATAATGGCAATTATCACCATAGTCCTCTCAGCAGGCACCTGCCTTGCCGCAGAGGAGTACGCAAAAGACCTGGCAGCATCTGCGCAGTCCGGGGAGATCGAAAATAACGCCTCTAATACGACCCTGCCCCAGTACAACAATACTACGAGTTATATATTGAATGACGCGCACTGCCACTACGTCAACTTCACCCAGGGGTCCGAGGGCATGCAGGCCCTGCTCAATGCAATGAATTCATCCAACGTCGATCAGATAGTCCTCTTTGGCCTGCCCGTGACCAAGAAGTGGGACGACGAGGATCTTCAAAAGCCAAATTATTATGATGACGACGATTCAGAGACCTACTATTACAGCATGACCGATGTCATCGTGGCAAGGGCCATCCTCAATCTCTCAGCAGATCAGAGGAAGAGGATCCATCCTTTCATCTGCGGCTTCAACCCAACCGATAAGAATTCTGTGAATCACATAAAACTGATGCGATCAATGTATCCAGGCCTCTGGGAAGGGATAGGCGAGATCTTTGCAAGGCATAACGAACTCACCCGCCTGACTCCAGGAGAGACCACCAGGGCAAATGACCCTAGCCTCGACGAGATTTATGATTACGCTGCGTCTGTTGGTCTGCCGATATGGATCCACAACGATATAGGGACGACATCGCTGAGGGACCCGATCTACCTCCACGAAATCAGCAGTGCGGTATCGAAGCACCCGGACACGCGTTTTGTGTGGTGTCACGCAGGCCAGGGCAGGAATTTGAATATCACCACTCTCAGAAGCGACGTTGATGGGATGTTAGGGAGAAACAAAAATCTGTGGGTCGATATATCCTGGCTCGTCTATGATACAGTGATAGCGCCTGAAGGTAAACTGAAGGACGAATGGGTGACGCTGATAGAAAAATATCCAGATAGGTTCATGATCGGCTCAGATAAGACAGGATCCTTCGGCGCCGCTTACTATAGGGAGATAAGCAAGTACAAGCCGCTCCTCAGAGTATTGAGGCCTGCGACTGCAAGAAACCTTGCCCACGATAACCTGGCAAGAGTACTGAAGGGAAGTTAAGACTGGGCGTAGAGGTTCAGACTCAGCGCAGATAATCTGCCATAGCTGATCTACACATTGATGACAGCGACCCCCTAGGTAAGTGGGGGCCTCTTTTTATCGGCCAGGAATGTATCGACCATCAAGTACGTGCAAAAGAGATGCGGATCCGGCTCAGGAGGGGTCCGAAGCCCAAAAGCATAGGACTATCTCGATGCAGCATCGAAAGGCAAAGGCTATTAACCAGATAATAACAAAAAATGCACAATGAACTTTGCCGAGATTTACCCTTTTCTCATCGCTCTACTAATAGGCGCTCTCATCGGCACGGAGCGCCAGCGCCGGTTGGTTGAGGACAAGGTTCGGGGCGTGGCGGGCCTGCGCACCTTCGTCTTGATCGCCCTCCTGGGATCTTTGTGCTCATCTCTCTCAGTCCATTTCGGCCCCGGCTTTGCCATCGCATCCATGGCCACCTTCACCATCCTCGTGACTGTGGGATATGCGTCCTCTGTCAGCACTCTGGGCAGAGTCGATTTTACTGCAGCCGTAGCCGCTGTCGTCACCTTTGCCCTGGGAATGCTGACCGGATTTCCCGATAGCATTCTCCTGGCGGTGGCTCTATCCATCATCGCAACCTTTGTCCTGGCCACGCGAAAAATAACTCATCACTACGTGGAAGTGCTGAGCGAGACGGATCTGCTCGATACCCTCAAGATGGGGATAATCGCCCTGGTCATCTACCCGCTCTTGCCCGAGACGCCTCTGGGCCCCTGGGGTGTGCTCAATCCCCGCCAGATCTGGCTCTTCGTGGTGCTGGTGAGCCTCATTGGCTACGCGGGCTACGTCGCGATCCGCCTCCTGGGCGCAGAGAGGGGGCTCGCCCTTGCGGGCATTTTAGGCGGCCTGGTTTCCAGCACCGCCGTCACCTCTTCCATGGCAGCGGAGGTAAAGGAGAGCCCGGAGATACTGCCCTCTGCAGTCTTTGCCGCGGCCATAGCTAGCTGCACCATGTTCCCCCGAATTCTCTTCATTGTGCTGTTAGTAAACAGGGACCTCTTCTTCGCACTTCTGCCTCATCTGCTGCTCATGGCCCTGGTGGGCTCATCTTTGGCCTACTTGCTGGTCAGAAAGAACGCCCCGACGAGAAAAGAGGTGAAGGTGAAAGATCCCTTTCGCATCATACCCGCCCTGAAGTTCGGCGCGTTCTTCGCCTTTGTGCTGATCATCTCCAAGCTGGCCAACGTTTACTTCGGAGATGCGGGACTTTATGCCGCAGGCATTGTCTCCGGCCTGGCGGATGTCGATGCCATTGTTCTGACCATGGCCTCTCTGGCAAAGTCGACGGTCGTTCCCGTCGTGGCAGTCACTACCATCACCCTGGCCGCCATAACCAACACCCTGGTCAAACTCTGCATAGCCTACGTGCTGGGGACAAAGGAATTTGGCAACAAGATCGCGAAAATATTTCTGCCAACGGTACTGGTTGGGCTCGTTGCCCTATTCTTAATCTGAATTTTAGAGAATAGCTAAAACAATTGATGATTATGGGCCCGACGCGATTCGAACGCGTGATCCCCGCCGTGTAAGGGCGATGTCATAACCAGCTAGACCACGGGCCCTGCCCCTTCAGTATCTCCTCGTCATATTAGATCTTATCGCTCCTATGCCTTCGAGGTGCAGCCCCGAAACCTTTGACTTTAGACACCAATCAATGGAGCATGGAAATGGAGCGAAACGGCGGCGCACCTGCGCAGCAAGCTGCGGAGTATTACGTCAAAAAAATAAAGCCGCCTGGCCGTATTGTTCGGCTCAGGCCTTCTTGCGATCCCGGATGAACATGCCGGTGCTCGTCTCGTCCAGCAACTTCTCAGACGGTTTTTTAGTCATCAGGCTGACTATAATCATGGCAGCCACAGATATCGCAAATCCGTATATGCTGGGATGCATGGGCATGGGTGCGATGAACTTGGCGTAATAGCTGAAGGCAAATACGCCCACCAGCCCCAAGATCATAGAGGCTAAAGCTCCCTCGCGCGTCGCCCGCCGCCAGTACAGTCCGGCAAACAGGGGCGTTACAAAGCAGGCCAGCATCACGCCAATGGCCATCCAGATCAGCCAGGCCAAAAGCTCCGGCGGATTGGACCAGGCCAGATAGAGCGTAATGACGGTGGAAAGCCCAATGGCCACCCGGCTGAGAAGGGTGATCGACTTCTCAGATGCATCCTTATTGACGAACTGCTTGTAGACATCCCAGCTCACGTAGCTGCCGATGGTCAGCATGAGCCGGTCTGTGGTGGACATGACTGCCGATAATACTATTATGGCTACAATTGGCGCGAAGAAGGTCGGGAAGACATACTCCGCTGCCACAATGAAGCTGTAGTCGGAAGGATTGGCGACACCCGTTGGCAGTGAGATCATTTTTTCGCTGACCATGGATAGAGCCGCAAAGCCGGCGATCTTGCACAGGTACATGATCACGGCATAGATGACGAAAGCTGCCAGAGGCGCCCACTTGAAGTACTTAACATCTCTTGCCGCCAGGACGTTGTTCACTACGTGCGGAGCCGCTGCAAGCCCGAAGGCGAGCAGGAAGAAGAACGACACCAGGTACTCGGGCGTCATGAAGGCGTACTTGGCGTAGGGCGGATGCATTTGCGGATACCAGAGATGGGTCATATTCACATCTATGCCCGCCAGGACAAGATTGACGTGCTCCAATCCCCCTGCGGCGGAAATGACCACAGGGCCCACGAGCAAGACTCCGGCCAGTATCATTATTCCCTGCACCAGGGAGGCCATGCCAATGGCGTAAAGGCCGCCAAGGATGGTGTAGGCCATGACAATTACCGCTCCAATCACTAACGACCACTCATAGGGGATCTTGAAGAGCCAGGACAAGACCATGCTGATGGAGATGTACTGCCCCACCAGGTAGATGATGGAGATGAGGACGCCGATTATCGCCGAGGTGCCGCGAATGCCTCTCGGGCTGTAGAAGCGGTGAGCGAAGTAGTCTTGCACCGTCACGTACCCCGTCCTAGAGGCAACTGAGTGCAGCTTGGTTCCGAAGAACAGTATGCAGACCGCAGCCGAGAGCGGCACGAAGATCTGCTCCCAGATGCTGGGCCAGCCGGTGGCATACCCGAGACCGGCAACGCCAAGGATGGTCATGCCGCTGCAGATGCTGGCCACAATCAGTAGAGTAAAGGTCCAAAAGCCCAGATTTCTTCCTGCTACCAGGAAATCCTCTGAGTTCTTGATCTTCTTTGAAGCTATGGCTCCGATGGCCACCAGGCCGACGAAATATAATATTATTATTATGGTTCCAATAAAGTCCAAGCCCATCACCACCGCAGAGCCCAGATCAATAGCAATAGTGAGATGGCTACGGGCACAATTATGACTCCAATAAAGGTATCAGTAGGTAAACCAACGATCAAATAGAATCCCTCCATGATTGTTGCGTGATAGCATGTTACAAATTGGCATTTTATAAAGCTTTTTGATCTCAAGTGAGAAACTTTTATAGTGGGCATGCCTCTCTGGAAAGGGATGAGCGAGCGACTTTCCCCCCAAGGCAGCGATTTAAAAATACTGTGCGATAATGCAGCTAAAGCCGTGGCTGCGGCTGTGGAAGATATGGCAGGCACGTCGGCCGGCGGCCTGATGGTGAAGATGGGTGCGGACGGCACACCCACCAAGCAAATCGACCGGGCCGCCGAGAATGCCGTTCTCGATACGCTGCGTGCCTCGGGCCTGGGCTTTAAGGTGCTCAGCGAGGAGATCGGCGAGGTCACCATCGGCGAGAAGCCCGACTATTTCCTGCACCTCGATCCCCTGGACGGCACCTTCAATGCCATCTCCGGCATTCCCTTCTACTCCGTATCGATCTACCTGAGCCGGGGCGATTTTCATTTCGGCTATATCTGCGACCTGGCGGGTGGGACAAGCTTCTATGCGGAAGCTGGCCGGGGGGCATATGCTCGACCGGGAGGCAGCCTGCATGTCTCGTCCAATGAGGACCTCCCCCATTTCAGCATCTCCGCTTACACCCTGCGGCCCCATACCGGGAGGATCGCGGCCATCGGCGACACTGTGCGCCGCATTCGCACCTTAGGCAGCACCGCCCTGGAAATGGCGCTCGTCGCTTCCGGACGGCTGGATGCCTTCATAGACCTGCGGGGCATGATGAGGGTGGTGGACATCGCTGCAGGAAAGATCATCCTGGAGGAGGCGGGGGGAGTGGTGACCGACGGCTTAGGAAACGCGCTCCAATTGGACGGCAACATGTGGCAGAAGAGGGACTTAATTGGATCCAATGGCCTGCGACATGCGGAACTGCTCAGGCTCATAGGAGGCGGCCAAAATTAAGATAGGCTTTGTCTCCCGACAGCAGCCGGAGTCGGCTCGTCTGGTGCAGATGCTCATCTATCAGATCGAGTGTGTTGGAAGGGGCACAGAGATCTTCGTGGATGAGGATCTGGCACTACAAATCGGCAGGCCTGGCACGAGCGTAGCGGATATGGAGCGGCAGAAGGTGGACTTTATAGTCTCGGTAGGAGGAGACGGAACAATTCTGCGCACCATTCACAAGATGGTCGATCCGGCACCAATTCTGGGCATAAACATGGGCACGCTCGGCTTTTTAGTGGATGTGGAGCCGAAAGACGCCATTGAGACTCTAAAAAGGCTCCTGTCGGGCTTTGACGTGGACGAACGCTCCCGCCTGAAGTTGCTCCTTAACGGCGTTTGCCTGCCCTGTGCTACCAATGAGATCGCCTTTTTAACTGCCAGCCCGGCCAAGATGATTGAGTTTGAGATCATAGTGGACGGGTCGCTCATGGAGGATTTCCGGGCGGACGGGGTTATCATCGCCACTGCCACCGGCTCCACAGCCTATGCCATGTCCGCAGGCGGGCCCATCGTCGATCCCAGGGTGGATGCCATTGTGCTGGTCCCCATGGCTCCCTTCAAGCTCTCCTCTCGCCCCTGGGTGATTCCGGGAGACAGCGTCATTGAGGTTCGGCTCAAGCTGCCGGGCAAGGAGGCGCTGGTGGTGGTGGACGGCCAGAGCTCGACCACAATATCTTCCAAGGATAAGGTGATCATAAGCAAGGCCGAGACTCCGGCCAGGTTTGTGAAAGTGGCGGCCAGGGACGGGTTTTACGCTAAGGTGAAGAGCAAGCTGACGTGAGACGGGTTGCGAGACGAGAGACGACTGATCTGGGTCCTTCAGTTGCTCACCAGCGTTCTCTTATCGAGGAAACAACCAAATAGCCCAACGAACACATACTAAGAACGAACATGAAGCTGAAAATCAAGATAATCGGTCCCAAAGTGCATGACGTGGGCTACAGATACATCCTGTTGGGCATTGCCATGTCCAACAGAATCAGAATGTTCGAGGCACATAATACAAAAAGCAGCGAAGGCGAAGAAGTCGTAGTCTTTGCGGATGGTGACGAAGCGGCAATCAAAGCATTTTGTAACCAGATAGAGACCGAGCGCCCCGCTCGCTCGGAAGTGTCAAATATCGTCTTTGATGACTTCGAGGGAGAAGTCATGAAAATTGGAGAGTATGCTCAGTTCTGCGCCACAGTCCAATTGAACAAGGCTATCTCCGTACTTCTTGACCTAAGAGACAGCATGCATGAAGTAAGGAAGAATACCGCAGTCACTCCGCAAATCCTGAATGAGATCAAAGCGGTGCGGAAAACCACAGACGCGACGTTCGAAGAAATTAATGGCTTGAGAGAGGACATTCAACCAGGATATGGGATGACTCTTAGACAGGTACAGGCCGATGTCCGAGCGATAAAGGAACGCTTGGGCATGCAGTAAGCTTGCCACCGGGCTAGGGCAAAGAGCTGGTGGCGTTTCTAGAAATATTCACCTGTTCTAGCCAGAACACTGCAGGCCACTGCTCATTTTCTTTAGAGCCTATATATTCAGCTTCAAAACGATTCTGGATCATCTCATCCACTTCCAAGAGCCTGACCCTGAAGAATCACCAGGGATCGCCATTAACTCATCCCACCTCTCTTCTCAGCATGAGCGTCGCGGCTGCAAAGAAGATCAGGAAAAATATGCCCAGCGCCAGCAGGTCGGGATAAAGGATGTCGCCTATGCCCGCGCCCTTGAGCATAACCGCCCGCAGGGCATGGGCGGCATAGGTGAGGGGAAGCATGTAGGAGAAGGGCCGGATGAACTCGGGCACAGATTGCAGGGGCCACCAGATGCCGCAAAGCACAATCTGAGGCGTGATGATGAGGGGTATGAACTGCACCACCTGAAACTCGCTTCGAGCAAAGTTGGAGAAGAAGCAGCCCAGGACAAGAGCGCCCGCGCCCAGCAAGAGCACAACCGCCAGTGCAGTGAGAGCGCTGCCGCGCAGGGGCACTTTAAAGAGAGCAGTTACTACGAATAGAGTGGTGGCAGATTGCAGCAGGGTAAATAGAGAGAAGCCCAGCACGTAGCCGGAGACCATCTCCACCCGGCTGAGGGGCGAGACCATGAACTTCTCCAGCGTCCCCTGCGATCTCTCCCGGATGAAGGCTATGGCGGCGTTGATGAAGGTGAAGAAGAATACCACCAGGCCCAAAATGGCCGGGCCCACTGTGTCCATCATCTCCAGGTCATAGCCGAAGATGTAGCGCATTACGATCGCGCTTTCCTCCCCCAACTGCCGGCCTGCCGTCTCCAGGCCGGCCCTTTCCTTTGCCGCTCCCGCCTGCACCGCCGCGGCAATGGCTCCCGCGATCTGCAGGCTGCTGGCGTCCAATAGCACCTGCACCTCATCCGGCCCCAGTACCGCTGCCCCGTCCAGCTGCCCTTCCGAGATGAGCCTTTCTGCATCCGACTCCGAGCCCAGGTAAAGGACATCGAAGTCCTGGATCGATTCCAGGTGCGAGCGCAGGCCCGCGTGTCCACCCCCGTCCACCAGCCCTAAAGTGACGCCGCTCATATCTCCGGAGAGGGCATAGCCGAAGAGAATCATGAGTACGATGGGGGCGAAGACGATCAGGCCGATGGTGCGCCGGTCTCTTTTGAGCTGGCGAATGACGCGCAGGGCCACCACGCCCGCGCGCTCCGGGCTGTGGCTCATGCCGCCTCCGAGAGACGCAGAAATGCTTCTTCCAGCTTGGGCTCCGCCAGCCTCATATCCAGAGGCGAGACGTTGGACAGGACCTCTTTGATCTGGGCATGGCCTTCCAGGCGGACAAGCACGACTCCACCAACGACATCGATCTCATAACCCTCTGCTCGGAGAAGAGCTGCGTCCCTCTCCGGCTCGGCCAGCCAGAGCCGCAGGATGGGCCGCAGCCCGGCCAGGCGCAAGATCTCCTCAGGCGTACCCTCTGCCGCCATCCTCCCAGCGCGCATGTAGCCCACCATCTGGCACTTCTCCGCCTCATCCATGAGGTGGGTGGTGATGAGCACCGTCTTGCCCTCCTGCGTGAGCCTCTCGAAGTAATCCCAGAATGTTTGCCGCAGCCGGGGATCGACGCCCACGGTGGGCTCATCCAGCAATAGCAGCTTGGGCTCGTGGATGAGGGTGCAGGCCAAAGAGAGCCTCTGGTACATGCCGCCGGAGAGCGCTCCCGCCAGACGGCCGCGGTGCTCCAAGAGATCGACCATTCTGAGCAGCTCATCGAGCCTCGCCACTCTCTGTTGCTTGTACAGGCCATAAAGCCCGGCATAAAACTCCATATTCTCCTGCACCGTCAGGTCGGGATAGAGGGCTTTATGCTGGGTCATGTAACCGATCTGGGAGTAGATCTTATCAACTTCGGAGACGGGCCGGCCCAGCACGGACATCTCTCCCCCATCCAGGTGCAGCAGCCGGACGATGGCTCGGATGAAGGTGGTCTTGCCCGAACCGTTTGGCCCGAGCAGGCAGTAGGTCACACCGGAGGGTATGTCCACAGTAAGGTTGTCCAAGACCCGCTGCCGCCCGAAGCTTTTGGTCACACCCCGCGCAGAAATTGCCGACTGCATTCCCAACACCATTCTCCTCCCGGCCATGTTCCTTCAGCTCTTGCTCCTTCTCTTGACTACTACGATCAGGACGACGGCCAGCACAACGATGAGAAGGACGGCTGCCCACGGTCGGCCTATGCTCTGCTGCTCGATCTTTAGATAGGCAAACTCCTCGTCGGAGAGATCATCCCGATAGCTATCGGAAAACTCGAAGAGAACCTTGAGCTGATACATTTTGCCGGGCACGGCATCCTTGGAGACATCCATCTTAAAGAGCAGCTCCGCCTCCTGCTGCGGCGGCAAGGCCGCTATCGGCGACTCGTCCACGCTCACATAAAGGCCGCTCTCCGGACGCATTCGGGCCACCAGGTCTTTCGCAGTATCATGGCCCACATTTTTTATGCGGATCTTGATCACATTATCCTTGGAGCCCGCCGCCAGGAAGGAAGGGCTGACATCAAGGATCTCAAACTGCACGTTGCTTCTTCGCTCTACAATCAGGGTTATGGGAATGGTCTGGCTGAGACTGTCATACCAGTAGAAGACATCCGGATTCTCCGGACGGTCCTCATCCCCTTTCGCAGCCACGTCCCTCTGATAAGTGTAATTAACGATGGCATCAAGCCGGTATCGGCCGGGCTTTGTATTCTTGTAAGCCTCAATGGGAAACTCCAGCCGGGCGGAGGTCTGGCCCTCGCGAATGTTGCCGGGAAAGGCCACAGCACGCTTTATGTCAATGGCGCTCTCGTTCTCGGCCAAAAGAAGGATGGATACATCCTGGGCGATGGTCCTCTGCTTTTCCAGCTCCTGCTCCTTTTGTGCCGCTAAGAGCTCCTCTCGTTTATTGGCACCGGGCTCCTCATTTGCCTGGAAAGAGGTTATCCTTCCTCGGTTGGTCAGCGTTAAAAAGAGAGATGTCTCCTCACCCTGATCGACATTAGAGCGTTCCAGGGAGAGAGTAAGATTGGGAGTTCCGTATACTTTGTAGTAGTCGTCCCCGAACTCCTCGGGAGGAATGGGCGCACCGGCCTCGATGGCCTGCGAAGACGAAAGGCAGAGCGTGAGCAGTGCCAAAACAAGGAAGCACGACCCAACTGCTGAAGGGGTATATCGAATGCTATCGCCCGGATGTTTGTTTGTCATTTAAATCCGCCCTGATGGATGCTAAACCAATAATGATGCAGCAACAATCTATTTAACTTTGTTGTAACGAATTGAGTTACAATGCAAGAAGAAATAGTAGAGGGCTTGCGAAAGCTGGGACTTACGGAATATGAGGCCAAAGCATATGCCACACTGGTAGGCATGGGCGAGGCTACTGCCAGAGAGGTACACGAACTATGCGGCGTTCCCAGAACCAGGATTTATGACATCCTGAGAGATCTGGGCAGCAAGGGCTTTGTGGAGTTTGTGCAGGGCTCACCCACATACTACCGGGCAGTGGAACCGGATAGGGTCATGGAAAGGCTGAGAGATGAGCTGGTGGCCTGCATCGACCGGTCCACCAGTGAGCTTTTGAGCCTCAATCTGGAGGCGCACGGCAGCTCTCCGGTCTGGTGCGTTCGCAGCGAGTGGGGCATAAAGAACCGGATCAGGGATTTTCTCAGCAAGGTTGAACAAGAGCTGATCGTCTTCTGCAGAAGCCCTGACCTTCTGACTGAGCACAGAGCTGAACTGAAAAAAGTGGTCGGCCTGCAGATCAAGGTCGACCGAAAAGAGAAGTTTGAGGACTCGGGCTTCGAGG
Organism: Methanothrix sp.; assembly: GCA_023229165.1. Taxonomy (GTDB): domain Archaea; phylum Halobacteriota; class Methanosarcinia; order Methanotrichales; family Methanotrichaceae; genus Methanothrix. The sequence continues at coordinate 7,579 of JALNZQ010000017.1, read as the reverse complement.
TCCTGGAGATGAGAGAGGGATCGGAGAGGTTCTTTAAAGACAGCATTATCGACGGCTCTCGCAACAGCATAGACGCCCTGATGATTGCCGACGGCCGGTCATCGATAGTCATCGGCACAATGAGTGGTGAAAAGCTGGCCATAATCATAAAGCTGCCTGTAATTGCCATGCTGCAGAAAGCGGTATGGGAATCCATGGTCTAGAGTGTCTTCACTGAGACAAGAGGATTTGCGCCCATATACAATTCTTCTGACAAACTATTAATAATTCTCACATCACCTCGATAGCCTCGTGAAGAAGCCCATGGAGACGGACTGCCGCCTGCAGAAGGAGGAGCTGGAGTTCTGGGAGGATCAGAAGAGGTGTGGAGAAGAGATTGACCTCAAGCTGGCGCGCGACCTGCCGGATGATACGCCGGATTTCATATTGAAGATGATGGGGGACTTCGAGGAGGAAGCATCCAGGTTCTGCTTTTCCGGGGCACAGGGCCGGGTCCTGGATGCCGGATGCGGCAATGGTAACCTGCTCCTGCGAGCCCTGAAAAATAAGACGGGCAGAGAAAAAGCAGATAGGTCAGATTTGCAGATCGTTGGCATGGATTTCTCCGGCAATATGCTGGGCCGTGCGGCTCTTCGATCCAGGGGCGATGAGAGGGCCGGATTCTTGCAGGGCTCTGTGACCAGCCTGCCTTTCCAGGACCGGTCCTTCGACCGGGTGGTAAGCAGCGGCGTTCTCACTTGTCTGCCCAACACCCAGGCAGCAACAAGGGCCTTGCAGGAATTTTATCGCGTTTTAAAACCGGAAGGGGTCCTGGTGGTGGACTTCTTTTCCCGCGTCTCCCACTATACCCTGATCAGAAAGCATCTCTTCCGGGAACCGATAAATCCACCTGAATATGTCTCGCCTGCGGAGTTTCAAAGTTCACTGCAGGAGGCGGGCTTTACCGTCCTCTCATTCCGGGGCTTTGACTTCAAGCCCTGCCAGGGATATCTCTTCATGAGCCGCTGGCGGCCGGTCATCGATCCGGGATTTTTTCAGGAGAGGCTCTCCCGCATGCTGGTGCGCCGGATTCTGCCCGGGAAGGGGCTTAATCTCCTGGGCTACAGGATATATGTAAAATGCATTAAAAAATAGAGACTGCCTTATTTTAGAAACTCGCTGTATCAGCAATAGATCAGAAAAAATAGAGCGATGGGATCTTCATCGCATCAGAAATGAAACTCAATGTGGAAAGGTATGTAGAAGATCCACACGAAGTATATCGCCATCAAGATGAGCCCCAGGGGAACGCCCAGCTTGGCCCATTCCTTGCTGGAGATGCCCAGCTTTCCGGCAGAGATGATGTTGGGGATATTGCCGGGGATGAGCATGCCACCGGCGATAAGCAGTCCCATGAGAACCGCCTGGATCTGTGTCATGCTCATGGCCGGGCTTATCTCAGCCGCAGTCAACGTAGCATTGTCCAAAATGGCAGAGACCATGTTGACCCAGTAGAGAATCTCCGGGGATATGCCGAGGACGTATTTGTCTATGACAACCTTCATGCCGCCGCCCAGGAGCAGGAGTGCCATGACGAATACATAAACCTTAATCGCCCTGATGCCCACATCTCTCAGGCCGCCGTCATCTTCGTCGCTTGCTTTGCATTCCACGGCCTTGGCTTTGCCGGTAAAGAACATGGCTAATAGGCCCATGGCCAGACAGCCGGGTATGATGTAGATGGCAAGCTGGTTGAAGAGGAAGAAGAATCCTGCATGGAAAGGCTCTCCCTGCAGCTTGGTGATGGCAATGGTGGATAAGGGCTCGCCCACGGGGGTTAAAACAGCACCCAGACCGATGGAGAAGCAGGCGATTATCACCAGATTGATCTTGGTCTGCCGGTCAAAGGGCATACAGTTCATGAGTTCTACCAGGAGCAAAGAGGCGATGATGGCCGTAATGACGCTGGAAGACAATCCCAAAATAGCCACAATCAAGAATACGATTATCTTAACCGGAACCACTTTGGTGATGGAATTCATTGCCCTTTGGACGAATGATTTTCCATAATAGAAGAGAAGGCCTGCCACCAGTACAGCGGGAACGATTCCTTTTACTACCGGCTCTTTTATGGCCTCCATTATTATCTCGCTGTTCCAGCCGATAAGCTCCGCCTGGTGTTCTGTGTAGCCCAGAGTTGCGATTAAAGCCTCTTTGTTGTAGAAGCTGGATATGGTTACAGCTAATACTCCCATAACGAACAGAAATGCTTCAAGGTTGTGCTCGATCTTTTTGACCATGAATGGTCCGACGAGCACAATTAGCACTATGGCTAATAAGCCAAGGTCTAGTGGGTCAAACTGCACAATTATTCCCTCCAATTTCAATGATATCTTAATGCTTTGCGGACCAAATGTCGAATCGGCATAGGTCCTTTAACGTACTGCCGGGCGCTTTGGACGGATTTTCTTTCATCCGCAGGACCCTGGTAAGTCCCTCTTTTTTTCCACTCATTATTGATTAAAAGGTTTTTAACCCTTTTGGTAAAAAGGTAAAAAGGTAAAAAAGCAATTAACCAAAAAAACAGAAGTATCAATTGCGAACATGATGGTATATTTGGTAAATATCAATACGGACCAATCCAAAATCACCTGAATAAAAGCCAAAAGCATTTAATATTGGGAGAGCATCCAATTTGCAAACTCTCCTTCGGGAGAGCGGATGTAGGATTAATAGAAACGAGGTGGTCTAATGGTTACTGTATTGGGTGAAGTTGTAACCCAAGTAGATATGGCATTAGCAGTTATTGCACTATTAGTTTTGATATTCCCCTTTAAAGTTAAGATTGTCGAACAGAATTTGGAAGTATTTCTATTTATAATGGGCGCCGCGGCGGTCACTGTGACCAGCAAGTGGACAATGGACCTGATCCTGTTGGCTGCAGAAGAACCCGTAATCAAAGGCATTGTGCCTGCGGTGTTGGTGGCAGGATTCATATTCCTCTACGGCCAGAAGGCCTTCAAGAGCTTCATGGACGGACTGGTCAAGAAGATGAACCTGGGCGTCATCATATTTGTCTCCACATTTGTTCTGGGACTGGTATGCTCAGTCATCACGGCCATCATCTCCTCGCTCTTCCTTTGCGAGATCGCCAATACATTGCCTCTGGACCGAAAGAACAAGATCAATTATGTGATTATTGCCTGTTTCGCTATTGGTCTTGGCGCAGTGCTCACCCCCCTGGGCGAGCCCCTGTCAACTATTGCCATCACCAAGCTGCAGGGAGCACCTTTGTATGATGGCGGCCCCGGCAACGCGGGCTTCTTCTACCTATTCGATCAGCTCGGCATCCTGATCATCCTGGGTGTCTTGCTCTGCGCTATCTTTGCCATGTACTACATCAAGCCGACTAAAGGCAAGGTTGAGCAAATGGGAAGCACCGAAGAAGGCAGCGTCAAGGAAGTTGTCATCAGGACACTCAAGGTTTATGCCTTCGTGGCAGCCCTCTTCCTTCTGGGCGCGGGAATGGAGGTACTCATATTCAAGTACTTCACCAAGATCCCGGATTATGTCCTCTTCTGGGTGAACATGATATCCGCCATCCTGGATAATGCTACGTTGACCGCGGCTGAGATATCCAAGGCTCTGACCCAAAAGCAGATTAACGCTGCTCTCTACGGTCTGCTTATCTCAGGCGGCATGCTCATCCCCGGCAACATCCCCAACATCATCTCTGCCGGAAAGCTGGGAATAACCAGCAGCGAGTGGGCAAAGCTGGGTGTACCATTTGGATTGGTATTGAACGCTCTGTATTTCGTAGTAGTATTCGTTCTGGGAATCAACCCCACTCTTGGGCTTTAATTAAAGCTCAAGAGACACACCTTTTTTAGGGTCCGATTTTGTTATCTGTAGAATAGATTAGAGTTCCATTTGCAAGAAATATTGTTAATATAATATAAAAAAGTTGAAATATCCATTTGCTACACAATGCATATCTTTCAAAATAGTCTCAGTCTTTTGCCCTATTCTTTGGGATCTTCTTCGGCTGCGGATTGTGCGGCCTGAATTTGCCTCATTGATTCTTTTTCCAACTCCCTAATGCGTCGCCAGAGGAAGTACCCAGCCATGCAGACCACAACCCCACCCATCTCCAGCACCACAACTGTTGAGTTATGGATGTCAGATACCAGCAGAAGCTCCCAGGCCACTAACATGGCCAGCAATCCGATAAATACCAGCACTAATGCAGCCAATTTTTGAATTAGGTTGTTTTTGTTGTTCATATCTCGCCTTGTCCCGACTTTGACGTGCCTGGATATGAACATTTGCCAGGATAAGAGGGCATAGGTAAGGCAGTTTTTCTCACTGCAAATCTATCGTACCCACCACCCTCAGCTTGCCGCCCTCAGGATAAGTGAGAACCGCCTTTGCACCCGGCCGATAGACCAGCACCTTGTCCAGCTTGAGTTTCAGCTCCACGTTATGCCAATCTCCCTTTGCTGATGCGGCCTCGACTCTGGCCGGGACGTACTGCATCCAGTGGCCGATGTGCATCACCATACCTTCCTTCAAGGCAGACGGCCAGTATTTGACCACATTCACTTTCGCAGTCAGGGAGGACACTTGCTTGATGGATTTATCGTTGGTGAGAATGGTTCCCCTATCCATGTCTTCTACCTCGATGCCCTTGAGGGCAATGCCCGTCCTCTCGCCCACGCCTGCCGTATCGAAGTCCTCATCGTGCTTCTGGATAGAGCGCACCTGAGCCGTCTTATTTCCCGGCAACACCATGAGAACGTCGTGCTTCTTGATGCTCCCTTCGGCCACAGATCCCAAGACCACCGTCCCTATGCCGCGCACATTGAAGAAATGATCTACGGGCAAAGATCCCGTCTCTGCATTTTGCGGTGAATCAATCTTTCCAACATCTTCTAAAAGCCGCTCGCGCAGTACGTTCTTGTCGTCTTCCAGGAACTCATAGCCATCGACCACCGTGCCCTTGATGAAAGGAGCGATCTGCTCGCGAGATATGTAGTTTTTCAGGACCACAATGCCCTCTTTCACGCCTACCGAGTCCAGCATGATGACCGACTCTCCAAAGGCAGGATTTATCTGGTCTACAATGAGCAGGGCCTTCTGGGCCATGGAAACGGCGTAGAAGAGGGGCGCAAGCCTCTCCGGGTAGCGGGTCGGCTCTATAAAAGTGACGGTGTTCTGTCCCTTTTTCAGGTTGTAAAAGGTAAGATCGCTGGCAGTGCCCTTCTTGCCCAGCTCTTTGCCGTAGTCCAGGGACCCCAGGATCGCCACATTGAGATTCGCCATGTACAACTGAAATTATCCCTGGGATAATAGGTTTTGCGGTGGCCGAAATGCCCTAGCATTTTTATAGAGCAGGCGAGACAATGCAGGCCATGTGCGGCGCAGATTTATCCGAGCTGGACGAGCAGAATCCCGATGAAGGAGAAGGCAATCCAGGAAAAAAGACCCGCCGGGATAAAAGCAAAGAGAAGAATAATTAAAATCGTCAAGTGGTAGGGACCACAATTGTTCTTTATTTTTATCTATATTATATTTTCATAATATTACACGGCATTAGCACGATTATACCATAAAGCAGGCGCCCGGGCACTAAATGCGCTTTCTTGAGCTACAAAGCATAATCTATAAATATAGTGTACTTATTAACTCAATGAAGTACAATATTGTACATCTAATTTGGTGATTACTTTGAGTTATCTTCAAAAGATCGTGGAAGGGCGCGACCTTTCCCAGGAGGAGGCCGAGGCGTTGATGGGCGAGATCTTCAGCAGTGCCACTGATGCCCAGATCGGCGCTATGCTGGTAGCGCTGCGCATGAAAGGCGAATCCATCTCAGAGATAGCAGGCTTTGCCAAGAAGATGCGTGATTGTGCGGTTTGCATCCGCCCCAAGGTCAAAGGCGCCCTGGTGGATACCTGCGGCACCGGAGGGGATGGCTCCAACACCATCAACGTTAGTACGGCAGCCGCCCTCGTCTCCGCCGCCTGCGGCGTGCCTGTGGCCAAGCACGGAAACTATGCCATGAGTTCAAAATGCGGCAGCGCCAACGTTTTATTCGAATTGGGCGTCAACATCAGCCCCCTGCCGGAAGCAGTCACAGACATGATCGAGCACATAGGAATCGGATTCATGCTGGCACCCATCTTCCATCCGGCCATGAAGCGCGTAGCTTCAGTCCGGCGCGAGCTGGGACTTCGCACTGTCTTCAACATCCTGGGGCCCCTGACCAATCCAGCCGGTGCCAAGGCACAGGTGATGGGCGTCTACGATCCGCTTCTTTGCGAAAAGCTGGCACGGGTTTTGCTGATGCTGGGCACAGAGAGGGCCCTGGTGGTGCACGGCATGGGCATGGACGAGATCACCAACACCGGAGAGACAAAGATCTCGGAGTTGAAAGACGGAATTGTCAAAAGCTACAGTCTCATGCCCCAGGATCTGGGCTATCCCCTGGCCAGTCCGCAAGATATCGCAGGAGGAGCGCCCCAAGATAACGCCAGAAAGCTGATGGAGGTAATGAAAGGCGAAAGGTCTCCGGCCCGAGATATCATCGCCATGAACAGCGGGGCGGCCGTCTACGTCTCCGGCCGGGCCGCGACCCTGAGAGAGGGCGCAAGGATGGCAGAGGATGCTATCGATTCTGGAAAAGCTCTGGAGGTCCTTCGAAGAATGGTGGAGATGAATGGCGACGCCCAAAAGCTGGAGCGGTTTTTGTGACGAAAATAAAAGTCTGCGGAATAATGAGCAGGTCAGATCTCGATGCTGCCGTCAACGCGGGCGTGGACGCGGTGGGATTCGTTGTAGAGATCGATCAGTCCAGACACCGCCTCTCTGCAAAAAAAGCTGCAGAGCTGATAAAACAGGTGCCGCTTTTCACCAAGAGCGTGGCCGTGATCGCACCGGAGAATATAGAGGGAGCGGTGCATCTGGCAGAGCTGGTCGGAGCGGATGTGCTGCAGGTGCATGGCTCCTTAAGTGCCGTTGATCTGGCGAAGCTGAAGGGAAGAGTCGCTCAGAAGCTGGTAGCGACAGTCGCCGCAGGTTCAAACCTAAAAGAGATTAAAAATTATGCTACCTGTGCAGATGCCATTTTGCTGGACACGTTTTTCAATGGCAAGCTGGGAGGAACGGGAAATGTTCATGACTGGAACAAAAGCGCCGCCATAGTCAAGGACCTGAAGGTGCCGGTGATACTGGCCGGCGGCCTTAATCCCGGTAATGTGGCTGCAGCCATAAAGAAGGTCAGGCCCTATGCAGTGGATGCATCCAGCGGCCTGGAGACGGACGGCCGGAAGGACCCGCAAAAGATTTTCTCCTTTGTCAGGGAGGTGAGAGCATGTCCTCCTCCACAATAGAGCCCGTGTATGTGGATGTGACAGATAAGGTGAGCGTGGACGCACCCCTCTCACTTTACCTGGCTCTCCGGAGCCGTAGGTATCCTTATCTGCTGGAGTCGGTGGAAAAGTCGGGCCAGAAGGCCAGGTTTTCCTTCGTGGGAGCCGATCCTTCCGCGGTGGTTACGGTTAAGAACCGCTTATTGCACATGGAGTTTTTTAGCGGCGGC